>NZ_JBSFHA010000038.1:0-92235 GCF_053596855.1 Streptomyces sp. NPDC001617 | reverse complement strand
AGCCCCCATCTTCGACCTCGTCGACTACGGCGTCGTCGGCGACCTCTTCGACGTCGTCCCCGCCCTCACCGAAGAGATCAACACCCGCAAGGGCTAGGGGCGTTCAGGGGCTGTCCGGGTCGGTGCTCAGTACGACCTGGGCAGCCCCAGCACGTGCTGGGACACGTAGTTGAGCACCATCTCCTGGCTGATCGGCGCGAGCCGCAGCAGCCGTGACTCACGGAAGTACCGCTCCACGTGGTACTCGCGGGCGTATCCCATGCCGCCCAGGGTCTGTACCGCCCGGTCCGCGGCCTGGAAACCGGCGTCGGCGCACAGGAACTTGGCCATGTTGGCCTCACGGCCGCACTCCAGGCCGCGGTCGTAGCGCCAGGCGGCGTTGCGGGCCATCAGGCGGGCGGCGTCGAGGCGGGTGAGGGCTTCGGCGAGCGGGAAGGCGATGCCCTGGTTCTGGCCGATGGGGCGGCCGAAGACGATGCGGTCGCGGGCGTAGCGGGTGGCGGCGTCGAGGGCGGCCCGGCCGAGGCCGAGGGCTTCGTGGGCGAGCAGGATGCGTTCGGGGTTGAGGCCGTCGAGGAGATAGCGGAAACCCTCGCCCTCCTCACCGATGCGGGCGCTCGCCGGGACACGCAGACCGTCGATGAAGATCTCGTTGGACGCGACGGCGTTGCGGCCCATCTTGGGGATCGGCCGGATGTCCATCGCCGTGCGGTCGACGTCGACGAGGAAGACCGAGATGCCCTTGGTCGCCTTGTCGACATGGTCGCGTGGGGTCGTACGGGCCAGGAGAACCATCTTCTGCGAGTCGCCGGCCTTGGTGATCCAGATCTTGCGGCCGTCGATGACGTAGTGGTCGCCGTCTCGGCGGGCGAAGGTGGAGATGCTGGTGGTGTCGGTGCCCGCGTCGGGTTCGGTGACGCCGAAGCAGACGTGCAGGTCTCCGGCGGCGGCGTGCGGGAGGACCTCGCGGCGGAGCTCCTCGCTGCCGTGCCGGGCCAGGACGTTGAGGCCGAAGATGGTCAGGTGCATGGTGCTGCAGCCGTTCATGCCGGCACCCGAGGCGGCCACCTCCTCCAGCAGGAGTGAGGCCTCCAGGACGCCGAGTCCGCCACCGCCGTACTCCTCGGGGACGGCGATGCCCAGCCAGCCGGCCTTGGCGAAGGCGTCGTAGAAGCTCCAGGGGAACTCGGCTTTCTCGTCCTGCTCGGCCCAGTACTCGGGGCCGAAGGAGGCGGCCAGCTCATGGACGCCCGCGCGGATGTCCTCCTGCTGCTCGGTCAGCTCGAAATCCACGGGGCCCCCTGGGACGCAAGTCCGGCGCATGACTATGGAGAATGAGGTTTCCTCATAGGTAGAATATCGTTCACCGTCGGGGAGCGGAAGGAAGGGTCCACCTTGAACATCGCGATGCTGCTCGACATGGCCGTGGCGGGCGACCCCGACCGGGTGGCGATCGGACCGCGCGGCTCCGGGACGACCCGTGCGGAGCTTCGGCGTACGGCGGCGGGGGTAGCGGCCGTCGTGCATCGGTCCGGGGCACGGGAGTTGGTGTTCGCCGGGGTCAACGGCCAGGCGTTTCCCATGCTGTTGTTCGGTGCGGCGCTGGCGGGTGTGCCCCTGGTGCCCGTCAACTACCGTCTCTCCACAGAGGCGTTGACCAGTCTGCTGGAGCACACCGAGAAGCCGCTGGTGGTGGCGGACGAGGCGTTCGTGGGTGTGTTCGCCGAGGCGGGGCTCGATGTGTGCACCCCTGAGGCGCTGTTGACGGAGGGGCTCGCCGCCGAGCCGGCGGAGGGGCTGGAGGGCTCCCCGGACGACCCGGCCGTGCTGCTGTTCACCAGCGGAACCACGGCGGCGCCCAAAGCGGCCGTCCTGCGCCACCGCCACCTGACCAGCTATGTCCTGCAGACCGTGGACTTCGCCTCCGCCGCCCCCGACGACGCCGTCCTGGCCGCCGTGCCGCCCTACCACGTCGCGGGCATCGGCTCCGTGCTGAGCAACCTGTACGCAGGGCGCCGCATGGTGCACCTCGGCACCTTCGAACCGGGTGCCTGGCTGGACCTGGTCCGCTCCGAGGGCATCACCTCGGCGATGGTCGTCCCGACCATGCTGGCCCGCATCGTCGAGCACCTGAACGGCGGCATGGCCGGCGTCCCGACCCTGCGCGCGCTGGCGTACGGCGGCGCGCGCATGCCGCACACGGTGCTGGAGGCGGCTCTGCACGCCTTCCCCGACACCGGGTTCACCAACGCCTACGGCCTCACCGAGACCAGTTCGACCATCGCCCTGCTCGGCCCCGACGACCACCGTGCCGCGCTCTCCTCCGGCGACCCGGCGGTACGCGCCCGGCTGCGCTCGGCCGGCCGCATGGTGCCGGGCGTGGAAGCGCAGATCCGGGACGCCTCCGGCGGCGTCCGACCCCCGGGCGTTCCGGGTGAGTTGTGGGTACGCGGTCCGCAGGTGTCCGGCGAGTACAAGGGGGCCGCCGCGCTGCTGGACACGGACGGCTGGTTCCACACCCGCGACCTGGCCCACTTCGACGCCGAGGGCTATCTCTTCATCGAGGGCCGCGCCGACGACACCATCATCCGCGGCGGCGAGAACATCGCTCCCGCCGAGGTCGAGGACGTTCTCCTGCGCCACGTGGCGGTGCGCGAGGCGGCGGTGGTGGGCGTGCCGGACGAGGAGTGGGGCGAGCGGATCGCCGCGTTCGTGGTGACCCATGACGGCGCGGCCGTCGACGCCGAGACGCTGCGGGCCTGGGTGCGCACGCATTTGCGCGGATCCAAGACCCCGGACGCGGTGGTGTTCCGCGACCAACTCCCCTACACCCCCACCGGAAAGCTGCTACGGCGCCGACTGGTGACCACGGCGCTGGACGACTGACAGCTGCCGTTTCCCTTTTCCGAGAAGGAGATTCCGTGACGTCGTTCGCAGAGCTTCACGACCTGACGGGCAGGGTGGCCGTGGTCACCGGCGGTTCGCGCGGGATCGGGCGGGCCATCGTGCAGACGCTGGCCGAGGCCGGCGCCGATGTGGTCGTCGCCTCGCGCAAGGGCGAGGCATGCCGGGCGGTGGCCGAGGAGGTACGGGCGTCGACCGGGCGGCGGGCCGTCGGTGTCGCCTGCCATGTCGGGCACTGGGACGACTGCGAGCGGCTCGTCACCGAGACGGTGGAGCAACTGGGCCGACTCGACGTGCTGGTCAACAACGCCGGGATGTCGCCCATGTACGAGAGTCTCGACGCCGTGAGCGAGGAGCTCTACGACAAGACGCTTGCCGTGAATCTCAAAGGGCCGTTCCGGCTGGCGGTGCTCGCGGCCAAGCACATGGCGGACCATGGTGGCGGGTCGATCATCAACATCGGCACGGCCGGTTCCCTGATGGCGAGCGTGCACGAACTGCCGTACGCCTGCGCCAAGGCGGGCCTCAACGCTCTCACGGTGGGGCTGGCGGAGGCGTACGCCCCGAAGGTGCGGGTGAACGCGATTCTCCCGGGGCCGGTGCTCACCGACGCCCACAAGGCCTGGGCCGCCGAGGACTTCGACACGTCGTTCGTACCGTTGGGCAGACTCGGGGTGCCGGACGACGTGGCGCCGTTGGCCCTGCACTTCGCGAGCGCGGCCTCCAGCTTCACGACCGGCGCGATCGTCCGCGTCGACGGGGGCATCACCCGCAAGGTGTGAATCCCGTTCCGCCCATGCGAGAGCCGCGGTTCCCGACGGAACCGCGGTTCGCGTATCCCCTGTCGGATCAGGCTCCGGACTCCTCCTGCCGGTACACCTGACCGCCCTTCATCACGAACCGCACGTCCTGCGTCACCCCGATGTCCGTCAGCGGGTCGCCGGGGACGGCGATGATGTCGGCCAGGAGGCCTGGTTCGAGGCGGCCCCGGTCTGCGGCGTCGATCAGGTCGGCGGCGACGACGGTGGCGGCGCGCAACGCGTCGATCGGCCGCATGCCCCGGTTGACGAGGGCTAGCAGTTCCTTGGCGCCCCGGCCGTGCGGGATGGCGGGCGCGTCGGTGCCGAGGGCTACCTTGACGCCGCGCCGGATCGCGCGGGCGGTGGACTCGCGGGCGCGCGGGAAGACCTCGGCGGCCTTGGCCTGGAGCTCCGGATCGGCGTGGGCGGTGTTCATGCCCTCGGTCAGATAGGTCGTCGCGACGAGGAAGGTGCCGCGTTCGGCCATCAGGTCGAGGGTGGCGTCGCCGGCGAGGAAGCCGTGCTCGATGCAGTCGATGCCCGCCTCGACGGCCGCCCGGATCGCGCTGTCCCCCATACAGTGCGCGGCGACCTTGACACCGGCCCGGTGCGCCTCGTCGACGATGGCCCGCAGTTCCTCGTCCGAGTACTGCTGGGCGCCGGCCGGCCCGGTGTGCGACATGACCCCGTTGGAGGCACACACCTTGATCACCCGGGCGCCGTACTTGAGCTGGTACCGGACCGCCTTGCGCACCTCCGCGACGCCGTTGGCGATGCCCTCCTCGACCGTGAGCGGCAGCACGCCCGGCGCGAACGCCTGGAACATCGTCGGGTCGAGATGACCACCGGTGGGTGCGATCGCGTGTCCGGCGGGCACGATCCGCGGACCGTCGACCCAGCCGAGGTCGATCGCCTTCTTCAGCGCCACGTCGAGGAGGACGCCCCCGGTCTGCACGAACAGACCGAGGTTGCGTACGGTCGTCCAGCCGTACCGGAGGGTGCGGCCGGCATTGGCGACCGCGCGCAGGGTACGCACGGCCGGGTCCTCCTGGACCGGGATGAGCGGGCTGCGGTGGTCGGGGCCGCCGAGGAAGAGGTTGACCTCCATGTCCATCAGGCCCGGCAGCAGGGTCACGTCGCCCAGATCGAGTACGACGGCGTCCGAGGGGACGGCGGCCGGGGCGACGGCCTTGATGTGCTCGCCCTCCACCAGCAGGTCGCCCGGCTCGACCAGTTCGCCCTTGTCGATGTCGAGCATTCGGGCGGCGCGCAGGTGGATCGGCGGCTGCGGTTGGCGGGGCCGGGGCATCACACGGCTCCCACCCAGAAGGAGGCTTTCACGTCGCTCACACCGCCGGTTCGACCACGGCGTCGATGCTCGCCGCGCCGGTGTCGGGCACCTTGGGCTGGCGCCAGGCCTCCACCGAGAAGGCGACGGTCACCAACGCGCAGAACAGCCACAGCAGATGCTTGTCCTCCTCCGAGATGTCCTCCATGGAGACGTTCTGCAGGTACTCCGTGCCGGACGCGAGAAGGGGGAACGCGGCGTTGTAGAACGTGTCGAGCTCGTCCATGGTGCTGGCGATCCGCTTGGCGTAACGGGCCTTCTCGGTCGGGACCGCCCAGTCGGCGAACGGCTCCAGCGCGGCGAACTGGGAGGGAAAGACGGTAGCCATGGTTCGGGTCTCCTCGGTTCAGGACGCGGCCGGGGCGCCGGACGAGCGCTGCTGGTGGTCGCGGACGAACTGGCGGGCGGTGCCGTGCAGATGACGCAGGAGAACCTCCTGGTCATTGAGCGGGAACTCCCCCACCGCGCGCGACTCGAGCATGCTCTGCGTCGCCTCCAGGGTGTTGCCGTCCTGCAGGCCGTACTCCTTGAAGGAGACGACGGCGAGCTCCTGCTGCAACCGCTGGAAGGCGTTCTCCGGCGGCACGAAGTAGCAAGTGGCCTCGAAGATGTGGGTGTTGTACGAGGTCGGCCAGTAGTGGTAGGTCAGCACCCAGTTCGGCCGCCAGATCAGCAGCATGAAGTTGGGGAAGAAGACGAACGAGTCCATGCCCCAGCGCGGATCCTTGGTGGGGTTGACGGCCGGCGGCAGATCCGCCGTCTCGACGCCGATGTCGGGTGCCTCCCAGGGGCCGAACAGGCCGCTGCGCAGGGCGCCTTCGATGGGCTTGACCATCTTGCGGTCGTGCGGCGGGGCGATGCCGCCCCAGGAGGAGACCATGCTGTGCGGGCCGTCGATGTCGTAGTGCAGCGCCTCGTAGCCGTACTTCTGGATCTTGCGGGCCTCGTCGGAGACGTACTGGCCGGCGTGCAGGATCGGCGCGTGGTAGAACTCGGCGAACGCGTCGATGAACAGCTTCCAGTTGGCGCCGATCTCGGCGCGGTACTTGTGCGCCTGGGTCATCTTGTGGAACGGGTAGCCCTCGATGCCCTTGGCGAACTCGCCCAGGTACTCCCGTAGTGGAGTGGTGTTCTCGGGGTCGAGGTTGACGAAGACGAACCCCTCCCAAACCTCGGTCCGCACGCCCTTGAGGCCGTACTGCGACTTGTCGAGGTCGAAGAACTCCTCCTCCTGCTGGACGAAGGTGAGCTTGCCCTCGAGGTCGTAGCGCCAGGCGTGGTACTTGCAGGTGAACTGGCGGCAGACTCCGCCGGTCTCCTCGCGCGGGAAGTCGTTCCACACGAGCTTGTTGCCGCGGTGCCGGCACACGTTGTGGAAGGCGCGCACCTCGTCGTCCATGCCGCGCACCACGATGACGGACGCACCCGCCGCGTCCAGCTCCTTGGTGAAGTAGCTGCCCCGCTTGGGGAGTTGCTCGACGCGTCCGACATTCAGCCAGGTCCGCCGGAAGATCGCCTCCCGCTCCAGCTCGTAGTGCTCGGGCGAGATCGAGTCCTCGTACGACACCGGTTCCGTGTCGATCTTGAGGTGTGCGGTCCAGCTGCCCGCCTCGGGCTTCTTGAAGTGCGCCATGGGGTCTGGTCCTCCAGTCGCTCGTACGGAGGGGACTCACGATAATCTCAGTCTCTCCGAATGAGAATGCTATTCTCGCTTTTCAGTGGCCGTCAAGTCAGCCGTTTGTCAGGTTGGGGTGACGGACGGCCTCGAATGCCGGTGCGGTGGGTGTCAGGAACCGTCGACGAACGGGAAGATCCGGGTGAAGTCGGCCCCCGGTTCCGCCTCGGCGAACTGCCGCCACAACACGCCGATTGCCTCGCCGACCCGCGCCGGGCCGCCGTGCTCGGCCACCTCGCGGAGGTAGAGCCGTACGTCCTTGTCCATCAGGGAGTTGGTGAAGCCGGCGGCATAACGGCCGGTCAGGACGTGGCGCGGAAACTTCTCGCTGGTCGCCACGCTCTGGCCGCTGGAGCCGTTCAGGACGTCCAGCATGGTGGCCATGTCGAGCCCCGCGGCGAGGCCGAAGGCGACGGCCTCGCTGGTGGCGGCGAGGGTGGTCGCGGAGAGGAAGTTGTTGGCGAGTTTGAGGGCCTGGGCCATTCCGGGCCGGTCGCCGACCCTGACGCGGCGGTCACTGAGCCCCGAGAGGACCGTTTCCACACGGGAGCAGGCCTCGTCGCCCCCGGCGTACATGACCGTGAGGGTGCGGGCGCGGGCCCCGGCGACACCGCCGGACACGGGGGCGTCGACGTATCCGACCTTGTCCTCGGCAAGGAGCTCGGCGATGGCCCGCGCGGCGCCCACGCCGATCGTGGAGGTGTCGACGACGTACCGGGCACGCCGGTCGGTGGCCTCCTGGACGGCCCGGGCCACCTGTTCGGAGGCGGCGCCGTCGGGCAGGCTGAGCACCAACACATCGGCCCGGCGGGCGACTTCGGCGACGGCGGGGACGTGTACGGCCCCTTCGGGCGACCTCCGCGGACCGAGCGGGTCGTGCGTCACGACCGTATGACCGGCGCCTACGAGGTTGGCGGCCAGGACGCTGCCCATGTTGCCGAGCCCCACGAAACCGACGTTCTCCCCACTCACGATCCCGCCTCCCGCTCCGCGCGTGCATCCTTCACGGCACGTCTGGCCGCGCTGCCCGCGGGCACGCCGCAGTAGGCGGCGATCTGGAACAGCAACTCGTCGACCTCGGTGTCGGTGACGCCGGTGCGAGTCGCGGTGCCCGCGTGGATGCGGAACTCCTCCATGCGGCCGAGCGCGGCGGTCATCGCCAGCACCAGGAGGCTGCGGCCACGGGGACCGAGGACACCCTCACGGGCCCGGACACCCCAGGGGATCTCGATGGTCAACGCACCACCGTTGAAGGCCACTTGACCCGCATCGATGCGCTCCGCCGGCCGCAACCCCCGCGCGACGTCGCCGCTCCGGACTTCGGTGCGCTCGGCCGCCGGGCGGCGGGCCCAGGCCGGCTGCGGGGCAGCGGCTGCGGCGACCGCTCGGGACACGTCGGGTGCCGAGCCCGCGGCCACGTCGTCGCCGGGGAGCCGGGGCGCGGGGTCGCGCATACGCAAGTAGGCCCCGGAGACAGGGACTTCGGGCTTGCCGCCGATCCAGCGGTGGTGCCGCATCCGGGCCTCCTCGGCAGCGATGCAGGGAACGGGCGGGAGCGAGAATGACACTCTCCAAAATGCCTAGCCAGCATTCCAGCAGATGGAGAATTGTGCTACCGTCCCTGATCGTCGGAGGGCCGACCGAGAGGGAGCCGAGCAGACCGTGAACGACTTCGAGGCGATCGACTTCTTCCGGGACGAGGCGCTCGTCGCGGACCCCTATCCCTACTTCGACGCCCTGCGCGGGCAGTGTCCGGTCCATCGCGAGAACCATCACGACGTGATGATGGTGACCGGGTACGACGAGGCGGTGCAGGTCTACAACGACACCGACAACTTCTCCGCCTGCATCTCGGTCAGCGGCCCCTTCCCCGGGTTCCCGGTCCCGCTGGAGGGCGACGACGTCAGCGCGTTGATCGAGCGGCACCGGGACGAGCTGCCGATGAGCGACCAGCTCCCCACCATGGACCCGCCGACGCACACCGACCACCGCGCCCTGCTGATGCGGCTGATCACACCGAAGCGCCTCAAGGAGAACGAGGCGTCCATGTGGCACCTCGCGGACGGGCTGCTCGACACCTATCTCGCCCCGGGCCAGGGCGAGTTCATCAGCGGTTTCGCCGGGCCCTTCACCCTCCTCATCATCGCCGACCTGCTCGGCGTGCCTGTTGAGGACCGCCAGGACTTCATGAACCACCTCCAGCGCCGCCCACAGGACGCGGGCGGCATCGGCAGCACCGGTGACGACACGCTGCACCACTCGCCGCTGGAGTATCTGTACGGCCGCTTCACGACGTACGTCGAGGAGCGGCGCCGCGCGCCGCGCGAGGACGTCCTCACGGGCCTCGCCACCGCGACCTTCCCCGACGGCTCCACACCCGAGGTCATCGACGTCGTCCGCGTCGCCGCCAACCTGTTCGCGGCCGGTCAGGAGACCACCGTCCGCCTGCTCAGCTCCGCGCTCAAGGTGCTCGCCGAACGCCCGGAGCTCCAGCGGCTGTTGCGCGCCGAGCGGGACCGTATCCCGAACTTCATCGAGGAGACGTTGCGGGCGGAGAGCCCGGTCAAGGGCGACTTCCGGCTGTCCAAGGTGCCGACCACGGTGGGCGGCGTCGACATCCCGGCCGGGACCACGCTGATGGTGCTGAACGGGGCCGCGAACCGCGATCCCCGTCAGTTCGAGGACCCCACGGCCTTCGACGTCGGCCGGCCCAACGTCCGCCGGCACCTCGCCTTCGGCCGCGGCCCGCACACCTGCCCCGGCGCACCGCTCGCCCGCGCCGAGGCCCGCGTGACCCTGGAACGGCTGCTGGACCGCACCTCGGACATCAGGATCGCCGAGCACGTGCACGGCCCCGCCGACGCCCGCCGCTACCAGTACGTCCCGACCTTCATCCTGCGCGGCCTGACCCATCTCGACCTGGAGTGGAACGAGGCCTGATGAAGGCCGCCGACCTGGAGTGGAGCGAGATCCGATGAAGGTCACCGTCGACGACGACCGCTGCCGCGGGCACGGGGTGTGCTGCTCGATCTGCCCCGAGGTCTTCGACCTGAGCGACGACGGCTACGCGGTCGTCGACACCCCCGACGTCCCCGCCGAACACGAGGACGCGGTGCGCTCGGCCGCCGCGATGTGCCCCGAGCGCGCCATCACCGTGAGCTGACGACGAGGAGGGCCGCCATGCCGAAGGGGTATGTCATTCTCACCGAGGCCGTCAAGGACCCGGCCGGCATGGCCGCCTACGGCAGGACAGCCGCGCCCTCCCTGGCCGAGAACGGCGCTTCCGTGCTGGCCGCCGACCCCGCGCCGCAGATCCTGGAGGGCGACTGGCACGGGAACCAGACCGTGGTCCTGGAGTTCGAGTCGGTCGAGGCCGCGCGGGCCTGGTACGAGTCGGACGCCTACGCGAAGGCCAGGCCCCTCAGGCAGGCGGCGGCCGACACCAATGCGGTGATCGTCTCCGGGTTCACCATGCCGTCGGCGGGCGGATGACTGCCGTAGAACCGTCGGCCGAGGAGTTGGGCTACACCTGAGTCCGGACATACGACTCGGCCGGCGTCGGACATCGCGACGATCGCCCGCCTCTCCGGCGGGCGTTTCCGGGCCCGCCACCCCCCGGAGGGCGAGCGGCACCTGGCGGCCTTCGAGGGTCATGTCACCCATCTGGCCGAACGCGACCGCCGACTGCTCCCGCACATCGACGTCAGAACTCGTCCACACGCCGAGCGGACCCGACGCACGGCGTGAACCGCGTGCGTTCGCGTCCGCGCACCGGCATCATTCATGACCTCGCCGCCAGCCCCGCCCGCACACCCCCGTCGACCAGGATGTCGACACCGGTGAGGAAGGACGCCTCGTCCGACAGCAGGAAGGCGACCACGGCCGCGAGTTCCTCGGGGCGGCCTTCCCGGCCGAGCGCCGACTGTTCGACGAGGGCCTTCATCGACGGGTGGTGCTCGGCCTCCTGACGACCCTGCGGGGTGGCGACGATGCCGGGCGAGACCGAGCAGACCCGCGCGCCGACTCGACCGATCCGTACGGCCTCCCGCTGGACGAATCGGTGAACTCCGCGCTTGGCCCAGGTGTACGCCGTCCCGGGGTCCTCGATGCCCGGTCCGACAGCCTCACGGATGCGGTCGAGGAAGTCCTCGGCGAGGGGGTCGGCCAGGGCCGCCTCGGCCGCCGGCTGCGGTTCGGTGTCGCCGAACAGCGCGGCCATCGAGGCGAAGCACACCATCGCCGTCCCCTCGGTGACGAGCGGACGCAGCGCCTCGGCCAGCAGGGCCGTGCCGACGAGGTCGACCGTCAGGATGCGGCGCCAGTCGGCCATGGTGGGCGAGATGCCCGCGGCGTGGGCCACGGCGCGCAGGGTGCCCAACTCGGCGGCGCGGGCCGCGAGTCGAGCGAGGCCATCGCGGTCGGTGATGTCCAGGGCATACGGCTCGGCGACGGTTGTGTGGGGGGAGAAACCTTCTGCCGCCTTGGTAACGGTGTTCTCATCCAGGTCGACCAGCAGGAGTCGGTCCACCGTGCCGACGAGACGCCGTGCGCACTCCAGGCCCATGCCGCGTCCGGCACCGGTCACGATTCCGAGGGTGGTCATCTGTGCTCCTCCTTCACGACGTACACGAACTGCACGACCAGCACGACATGTATGACATCTACGACGGTCATGACGGCTTGCGGCCGGTCGCCCAGTACCGCTCCAGGACCGGCTGAAGAGCGCGCGTCACCAGCTCGATGCGCGGGCCGGTGGCGCTGCGGTGGAACGCCCAGTACGGCGTCCCGTCGGGGCGCTTGCCGAGGGCCTCGACGGCGTGGCCGTGACGGGCGAGTTCGGCGGAGTCGGCGGCCACGTCGTCGGACCAGTAGCCGAGGTGGTGGACGCCGGAGTCGGCAGCGGCTTCCCAGAGGGTGCCCGGGACGCGCCGGACCAGCTCCAGACGCGGCACGGACATCGAGTACGTGGACCGCAGATCGAGCACCCGGTCGCCGTCGGGCAGGGTCACCCGGGCGGGTGCGCCGAGTTCCTCGCACCACTGGTAGCCGAACAGTGCCGTGAGCTCGGCCGCTGCCGTCGTGATGTCGTCGACGACGATCCCGACGTGGAACTGGTCGCTGCTCTTCACTCGTGGGCTCCCTCGGGCGAGACGGTGCGCAGGCAGAACCGGGTGATCCGGTCGATGTCGGCGCCGGTGGGTGGCACCCGCTGCCACAGGTGATCGGCGAGCCTGCCGACCGTGGCGTGCGCGGCGAGCGAGGCGTCCAAGTCCGGGGCCGCACCGCCGAGTCGGGTGTATGGCTCGCGCAGCAGGGTCGCCAGCCGGTCGGCGATGGTGGGCGGGCCGGCCAGGAACCCCTCCCCCACGCTCTGCGCGTTCCACATGACCGCCAGGGTCGTCGCCGCGGTCTCCTCGTCCATGGCCTGGGACAGCACGCCCTCGACCCAGCGCCGCACCTGATCCTCCGGCGCGGGCTCCTTGGCCATCTGGTGGGCGATGTAGCCGCACAGCCGCTCGGCGCCGTCCTCCATGATCGCGGCGACCAGGGCGTCCTTGGACCGGAAGTGCCGGTAGAAGGCCTCGTTGGACAGTCCGGCCGCCGCGACGATGTCGGCGACCCGTGGCCGGGACGCGGTGCCGCAGCGCCGCATGACCTGGAGCGCGGCGTCGAGCAGCGCGCGGACCTCGCCGGCGTAGTGGGCGCCGCGTCGGGCGAGCGTGCGCCGGGCGATCCGGTCGGCGAGGTCGGCCCCTTCGGCGACATCTTCAGAATCATCGTTCCGTGATGGGGTAATTGTGTTCTCGTTCATGAGAACGCTATTCTGACAGCCGCCGGAAGGAGACACAATGCCGTGGGACTTCGAGACCGAGCCGGACTACCAGGCGCAGCTGGACTGGGCGGACCAGTTCGTGCGGGAGGAGGTCGAACCCCTCGATCTCCTGTGGGACGGCCTGCAGTTCACCCCGCCCGACGAGAATCTGCGCCGCGTCCTCGACCCGCTCAAGAAGGAGGTGCGGGCTCACGGACTGTGGGCGACCCACCTCGGCCCCGAGCTCGGCGGCGAGGGACATGGGCAGGTCAAGCTGTGCCTGCTCAACGAGATCCTGGGCCGGTCCTCCTGGGCCCCGATCGTCTTCGGCTGCCAGGCCCCGGACACCGGGAACGCCGAGATCCTCGCGCACTACGGAACGAAGGCACAGAAGGACCGCTATCTGCGCCCGCTGCTGGAAGGCGAGATCTTCTCCTGCTACTCGATGACCGAGCCCCAAGCCGGCGCCGACCCCAAGGAGTTCACCACCCGGGCGGTCCGGGAGGGTGACGAGTGGGTCATCAACGGCTGGAAGTACTTCTCGTCCAACGCCAGGACGGCCGCGTTCTTCATCGTGATGGCGGTGACGGACCCGGACTCGGACCCGTACAAGAGCATGTCGATGTTCCTGGTCCCGGCCGAGACCCCGGGCATCCGTATCGAGCGCAATGTCGCCCTGGCCGGTGAGCCGGAAGAGCGTGGTTCTCATGCGTTGGTGCACTACGAGGACGTACGGGTGCCGGCCGACGCGCTGCTGGGCGGTGAGGGCCAGGCCTTCGTGATCGCGCAGACCCGGCTGGGCGGCGGGCGGGTCCACCATGCGATGCGCACGATCGGTCTGGCGGGCAAGGCGTTCGACATGATGTGCGAGCGCGCGCTGAGCCGGCACACACAGGGCACGGTGCTGGCCGACAAGCAGTTCGTGCAGGGGCACATAGCCGACTCGTGGGCGCAGCTGACGCAGTTCCGGCTGGCCGTGCTGCACACCGCGTGGAAGATCGACAAGTACAACGACTACCGCAAGGTCCGCAAGGACATCGCGATGGTCAAGGTGCTGCTGCCGGGCGTACTGCATGACATCGCACACCGCGCGATCCAGGTGCACGGCGCGCTCGGCGTCAGCGGTGACATGCCGCTGTTCCGGATGCTGCTGGGCGCCAGCGTCCTCGGCATCGCCGACGGGCCGACCGAGGTCCACAAGGTGACGGTCGCCCGGCAAGTACTGCGTGACCACAAGGCGAGCGACGACCTGTGGCCGACCGGCTATCTCCCCAAGCGGGTCGCCGCCGCGCGGGCGAAGTACGCGGAGTTCCTGCAGGCGGAGGTCTCGCCGGAGGCCGAGGCGGGGTCCCGATGATCGACGTCGAACGGCTGGCGGGCTGGCTGGACGAGTCCGGGCTGCCCGGGAAGGGCGAGCCCGTCGAGTCCCGGTATGTCTCGGGCGGCGCGCAGAACGAGATCTACGAGATCCGGCGCGGCGACTTCCACGCCGCACTGCGGGTCCCGCCGCCCAGCGCTCCCGCCGCCCGTGACGAGGGCATCCTGCGGGAGTGGCGGATCACCGAGGCGCTGAACGGCACGGACGTCCCGCACACCGAGGCGATCGCCGTCTGCACGGACACCGCGGTACTGGGGCGGACGTTCTATCTGATGGAGTTCGTCGACGGCTGGTCGCCCATGTCCCACACGGGCGGGCGCGGCTGGCCGGCACCCTTCGACACGGATCTCGATGCCCGTGCCGGGCTGGCGTACCAGCTGGCCGAGGGCGTGGCCCTCCTCGGCCGGGTGGACTGGAAGGCGAAGGGGCTGCAGGATCTCGGGCGCCCCGAGGGTTTCCACGAGCGCCAAGTGGACCGCTGGAGCCGCTACTTGGAGCGGGTGAAGACCCGCGAGCTGCCCGGCTTCGACGTGGCCGCGGCCTGGCTGCGCACCCACAGGCCGCTCGACTACATCCCCGGCCTCATGCACGGCGACTACCAATTCGCCAACGTCATGTACCGGCACGGCGCCCCGGCACGACTCGCCGCGATCGTCGACTGGGAGATGGGCACGGTCGGCGACCCCAAGCTGGACCTCGCCTGGATGCTCCGCGGCTGGCCCGAGGACACCGGCGCGCCCGAGGCGGCCACCGCGTCCTATGTCGACCTGAGCGGCATGCCCTCGCGGGAGGCGCTCATCCGGCACTACGCCGAGGTGTCCGGCCGCCAGGTCGACGACATGGACTACTACGACGTTCTCGCCCAGTGGAAACTGGGCGTCGTCCTCGAGCAGGGCTTCCAACGGGCCGGGGACAACGAGAAGTTGCAGGCCTTCGGGCCGATGGTGCTGCGACTGATGGAAAGCGCGGCCGAGTTGGCGGAGACGACACGGTACGGGGCATAGGCCCCGTACCCGCCGTACCCGCCGTCACAACCCCAGTGACTTGGCGATGATCACCTTCATCACCTCGCTCGTGCCGGCGTAGATCCGTGTGATCCGCGCGTCGGCGTACAGGCGCGCTATCGGGTACTCGGCCATGTACCCGTAGCCGCCGAAGAGTTGGAGGCAGCGGTCGACCGCGCGGGCCTGCATCTCGGTGCAGAACAGCTTCACCTTCGCGGCGTCCGCGCCGGAGAGTTCACCGTCCACCAGGTCGAGGACCGCGCGGTCCAGCATGGTCTGCGCGGCCTCGATCTCGGCGGCGACGGCGGCGAGTTCGAACTTGGTGTTCTGGAACGACGCCACCGTCTTCCCGAAGACCTCGCGTTCCTTGACGTAGGCGATGGTCGTCTCCAGGGCGGCCCGCGCCTGCGCCACCGAGCCCACCGCCACGGTCATCCGCTCCTGGGGGAGGTTGTGGCCGAGGTAGCCGAAGGCGGCCCCCTCCTCCCCCAGCCGGTTGGCGACCGGCACCCGTACCTCGTCGAAGGCCAGCTCGACGGTGTCCTGCACCTTGATGCCCATCTTGTCGAGCACCCGCCCCCGGCTGTAGCCGGGCATGCCGTCCTCCACGACCAACAGGGTCAGGCCCGCGCGCCGGTCGGCGGGGTCGGTCGAGGTGCGGGCGACCACGATCACCAGGTCGGCGAGCAGGCCGCCGGTGATGAAGGTCTTGGCGCCGTTGAGGACGTATGTGTCCCCGTCGCGTACGGCCGTGGTGCGGATGCCGGCGAGGTCGGAGCCGGTGCCCGGTTCGGTCATGGCGATCGCGGTCAGCAGCTCGCCGGCGGCGAGGCCGGGGAACCACCGCTGTCGCTGGCCCTGATCGGCGTAGGAGAGGAAGTAGGGCAGCACGACGTCGAGTTGGGTGCGGACGGTGCCCAGGGTGACCAGGGCACGGGCGGCTTCCTCCTGCAGGACGACGTTGTAGCGGTAGTCGTCGAGGCCGGACCCGCCGTACTCCTCCGGGACGGCCATGCCCAACAGGCCGAGTGAGCCGAGCTGTGGGAAGAGCTCGCGCGGCAGGCGCCCGGCCTTCTCCCAGTCCGCGTAGTTCGGGACGACCTCCTTCGCCACGAACTCCCGTACCAGTTTGCGGAATTCCTCGTGGTCGGCGGTGTAGATGTCTCGGCGCACCGATACCCCTCTTCAGACGGTGAGTTCGACGAGCGTGGCGTTGGCCGTGCCACCGCCCTCGCACATGGTCTGCAGGCCGTAACGGATGCCCCGGTCGCGCATGTGGTGGACCATGCGGGTCATCAGGACGGCGCCGGACCCGCCCAGCGGGTGACCCAGAGCGATCGCTCCCCCGAGGGGGTTGAGCAGTTCCGGGTCGGCGCCGGTCTCGGCGAGCCAGGCGAGCGGGATCGGCGCGAAGGCCTCGTTCACCTCGAAGACGCCGACCTCGGACAGGGCGACGCCCGCCTTGGCCAGCACCCGCTCCGTCGCCGGGATCGGGCCGGTCAGCATCAGCACCGGGTCGGCACCGACCACCGCTCCCGAGCGGTAGCGCACGATCGGTGTGAGCCCCAACTCCCGTGCCCTTTCGGGTGTCGTGACGAGGAGGGCGGCCGCACCGTCGGAGATCTGCGAGGCGTTGCCCGCGTGGATCACGCCGTCGTCGAGGAAGGCGGGCTTGAGACCGGCGAGCTTCTCGACCGTGGTCCCGCGCCGTATGCCTTCGTCGGCCGCCACCTCGCCCACCGGGACGATCTGTGTGTCGAAGGCGCCGTTGTCCTGCGCGGCGGCGGCACGTTCATGGGAGAGGGCCGCGAACGCGTCCAACTCGGTGCGCGTGAAGCCCCACTTCTGTGCGATCTTCTCGGCGGAGACGCCCTGGTTGAAGGAGAACCCGTGGTAGCGGGCGAGGACTCGGGGCCCGTACGGCATCCCGGTGGCCCGCGCCGAGCCGAGCGGCACTCGGCTCATGACCTCGACCCCGCCGGCCACGACGACGTCCTGCTGGCCGGACATGACGGCCTGGGCGGCGAAGTCGAGGGCCTGCTGGCTCGATCCGCAGGCCCGGTTCACGGTCGTGCCGGGAATGGTCTCGGGCCAGCCGGCGGCGAGGACGGCGTAGCGGCCGATGTTGCTGGACTGGTCGCCGACCTGGGAGACGCAGCCCCAGACGACGTCGTCGACGACCGCAGGGTCGATGCCGGTGCGTTCGGCGAGGGCGTCGAGGACGATCGCGGAGAGGTCCGCCGCGTGTGTCTCGGACAGACCCCCGTCGCGTTTGCCGACGGGTGTGCGGACGGCCTCGACGATCACTGCTTCGCGCATGATGGGTCCTTGGGAGGGGGCTGTCGGTACCAGCGGCCGGTGAAACGCGGTTCTCGCTTTTCGGCGAAGGCCGCATACGCCTCGGTGATGTCCGTCGAGGCGAAGTTCACCGCCTGGGCGCGTGCCTCACCGGCGAGGGCCTCGCGAAGCGTGCGGTCGGATCCCTCGTTCAGCAGTGCCTTGGTCTGCGCGAGGGCGAGCGGAGGTCCGGCCGCCAGCCGGTCGGCCAGGTCGGCGACGTACGTGTCGATCTCCTCGGCCGGCACCACCCAGGTCACGAGGTTCAGCGAGCGCGCCTCCTCGGCGTCGATCATCTCGGCCAGCAGAGCGAGTCGCTTCGCCTGTTGGAGGCCGGCGAGCTTGGGCAGCAGCCAGGATCCGCCCGCGTCCGGGGAGAGTCCGCGGCGCGTGAAGATCTGCGAGAACCGGCTGTGCGGGGTGGCCACGACCAGGTCGCACCCCAGGGCCAGATTCCAGCCCGCGCCGACCGCCACCCCGGTCACCTTGGCGACCGTCGGGACCGGCAACTCGTGCAGCAGCAGGGTGACGTCGTTGATGTCCCGCACCTTGTCCAGGGGGTGTCGACTGTCGGCGCCGGCACGGGTGAGGTCGGCGCCGGAGCAGAAGGCTCCCCCGGCGCCGGTCAGGACCAGCGCTCGTACGCTCTTGTCGCGCGAGGCCTCGGTGAGCGCGTGGCGCAGGGCCGCCCACAACTCCGGGTCGACGGCGTTCTTGCGGTGCGGCCGGTTCAGGGTCAGGGTCCGTACGCCGCCGCTGTCGCCGGACAGCAGTACGGGCTGGTGGGTCACCTCTCGCCCCGCAGTTCCGCGATCTCCTCGGTGGTGAGGCCGAGTTCGCCGAGAACCTTGTCGGTGTGTTCGCCGAGGTCGGGTACGGCGCCCATCGGGGGGTCGTAGCCGGAGATGACCGGAGGTGGCAGGAGCGCCGGGACCGGTCCGGCGGGTGTGTCGATGCGGCGCCAGCGGTCGCGGGCCGCGAGGTGCGGGTGGGCGAGAACGTCGTTCGGTGTGTTGTAGCGGGCGTTCCCGATGCCCGCGTCGTCGGCGCGCCGCTGGACGTACGCCAGGTCGTGCCTGGCGCACCACTCCCCGATCGCGGTGTCCAGCAGTTCCCGGTGCTCGACCCGGCCGGGGTTGGTCCGCAGGCGCTCGTCGTCCGCGAGGTCGGTGCGGTCGAGCAACTCCCTCGCCAGGCGCTGCCATTCACGGTCGTTGGTGGTGCCGAGGACGACCGTGTGGCCGTCGGCGGTGGCGTAGGCGCCGTAGGGGGCGACGGCGGGTGAGCTCATGCCGATGGGCTGGGGCTCCAGGCCCGAGTGCCGGGTGTAGGTCAGGGGGTAGCCCATGAGCTCGGTCATGGTGTCGAACAGGCTCACCGCGACCGAACGTCCGCGGTCGCCCGCGTAGAGCAGCGACACGATGGACAAGGCGGTGTAGAGGCCGGTGGCGGTGTCGGCGATGGGCGGTCCGGGTTTGGCCGGTGCCCCCGGGTGGCCGGTGACGGCGCAGACGCCGGACTCGGCCTGGACAAGGAGGTCGTAGGCGCGTTTGTGGGAGAGCGGGCCGCCCGGACCGTAGCCGTCGATCTCCACGGCGATCAGGTCGGGGTGACGAGCCGTCAAGTCCTCTGGTGCCAGGCCGAGTTTGGCCGTCGTGCCCGGGGCGAGGTTGGAGACGAGGACGTCGGCACGGTCGAGCAGGCGGTGCAGGACCGCCATCCCCGCCCTGGACTTGAGGTCGAGGGCGACCGACTCCTTGCCGCGGTTCGCCCAGACGAAGTGGGCGGCCAGGCCGTTGACCACGTCGTCGATGTGCCGGGCGGAGTCGCCGCCGTCCGGGTTCTCCACCTTGATGACCCGGGCTCCGAAGTCGCTCAGGATCCGGGTGCACATGGGGGCGGAGACGGCTTGCTCCAGCGCCACGACCGTGACTCCGGACAGGGGTCCGTCGCGCATCAGATCACCAGACCGCCGTCGACCGGCAGCACTTGGCCCGTGACGAAGGAGGCAGCGTCCGAGGCGAGGAAGACGAACGCTCCGGCGACCTCCTCGGGTTCGGCCCAGCGGCCGAGCGGGATGCGGGCGAGCATGGCGGCGGCGAACTTCTCGTTGGTGCGGATGGTCTCGGTCATCGGGGTGGCGGCCAGGGGTGCCAGGGCGTTGACCTTGATCTGCCGGCGGGCGAGTTCCCTGGCGAGGGACTTGGTCATGCCGATGATCGCGGCCTTGGCCGCGGAGTAGTCGACCTGGCCGAGGGTGCCGGTCAGGCCGGCCGAGGAGGTGACGTTGATGATGCGTCCGCTGCCGTCGGTGGGCAGGTGGGGCAGGGCGGCCTGGGAGCAGGTGAAGGTGCCCAGGACATGGATGTCGAGCAGTCGGCGGAAGGAGTCCTCGTCGAGGTCCGGGAACATGGCCGGCGCGGTCACGCCGGCGTTGTTCACGAGGACGTGCAGGCTCCCGTCGGCGAGTGCGGCGGCCCGGGATGCCGCGGCCTCGGCGGCGCTCCGGTCCCGTACGTCGAGGGCGGCGCTGTCCGCCGTACCGCCGGCCGCGGTGATCTTTCCGGCGACCGTGGCCGCGGCCGTCCCGTCCACGTCGGTGACGAGGACGGCCGCTCCGGCCCGGGCCAGGGCGTGGGCCACGGCGGCACCGATGCCGCCCGCGGCCCCGGTGACCAGCGCCGAGCGACCGGTCAGGTCGAACAGCCCGTTCTCGTACGCCATTACTTGCTCGCCGCTGCGACGGCCGCGCGCGCCCGCTGGCGGAAGGCCTCCAACTTGTCGACGGGTTCCGTGACCTGGCGGCTGCGCGGCCGGATGCTGACGTCGTGGCCGGCGGCCGCCCTGCGCAGGCCGCCGACCGTGGCCTGCTCGCGCGGGATGTGCGAGAACGGGTCGAAGGAGTACCAGCGCATGGCGTTCTCATGGGTGATCTTCACGATGTCCGCATCCGGCACATCGAATTCTTCGAGCACTCCATGGAGCTGCTCGGGCGCGTCCGGCCACAGCGAGTCGCTGTGCGGGTAGTCGCCCTCCCAGCAGATGTTGTCGATGCCGATGTCGTGCCGCAGCTTCACGCCCAGCTTGTCGGTGATGAAGCAGGTCAGGAAGTGCTCGCGGAAGACCTCGGAGGGCAGCTTCCCGCCGAAGTCCTGCAGGGTCCAGGCGGCGTGCATCTCGAAGGTGCGGTCGACACGCTCCAGGAAGTAGGGGATCCAGCCCGTTCCACCCTCCGAGAGGGCGATTTTCAGGTCGGGGAAGTCCTTCAGGGTGCGCGACCACAACAGGTCGGCCGCGGCCTGGACGAGGTTGATCGGCTGGAGCGTGATCATCACGTCCGGCGGCGAGTCGACGGACGGGATGGCGAGGCGGCCCGAGGAGCCGATGTGCACCGACAGGACGGTGTCGGTGTCGCAGGCGGCCTGCCAGACCGGGTTCCAGTACGGGTCGTGGAAGCTCGGGTAGCCCAGGGCGGCGGGGTTCTCCGGGAAGGTCATCGAGTGGCAGCCCTTGGCAGCGACCCGCCGTATCTCGTCGGCGCACAGCTCGGCGGACCAGATCGCGGGCAGCGCCATCGGGATGAAGCGGCCCGGGTAGGAGCCGCACCACTCGTCGATGTGCCAGTCGTTGTACGCCCGCACCAGCGCGAGCGAGAAGTCGGAGTCCTCGGTGGCGAACATCCGCGCCGAGAACCCCGGGAAGGAGGGGAAGTTCATCTGCGCGAGCACCCCGCCCGCGTTCATGTCCTTGATCCGCTCGTGGACGTCGTAGCAGCCGGGCCGGATCTCGTCCAGGCCCTGCGGGTCGAGGCCGTACTCCTCCTTGGGCCGGCCCGCGACGGCGTTGAGAGCGGCGTTTCCGACGCTGTTGTCGCGGAAGTGCCAGCGGTCGCTGCCGTCCTCGCGGTGGACGAGTTTGGGCGCGTCGTCCAGGTACTTCTTCGGCAGGTGGTGCACGAAGAGGTCCGGCGGCTCGATGATGTGGTCGTCGACGCTGATGAGGATCAGATCGTCCTTGTTCATGCGAGGTACCTTTCGCTGGTCAAGCCGGTGGGGGTGGCGGCGGTCAGTCGGAGGCCGGGAGGGGTTTGGCGGCCTTGACGGTCATGGGGACGCCGTCGCAGGCGAGCTCGCCGGCTCCGGGGCTGGTGCACAGCAGCTCGAGGGTGCCGTCCGCGTCGACGTAGCGCTTTCCGAGGAGGGTGATCGGCTCGGCGTCCGTGGCGGGGGCGGGTCGTGCCGTGGCGGCGGGCACGAGCGGGGCGCCGCCGCAGGTCAGGGCCGGCTTCCGGTCGGCGGGGGCGCGGACGACGACCACGCGGGTGGTGCACACCGTGCTGGCGAGCTGGTCACCGGGGCGCAGCGTCGGTGCTGGTGAGGTCATGGTTCAGGTCCCTTTCCAACAGGCGGTCGGCGAGCACGGCGAGGTCGTGGGACTGGCGGGCCATCCAGAACCGCAGGAAGCCGGTGAGCGAGTAGCGCAGGAACAGCGCCGCGCCGACGACCGTCGCGGCGATGCCGCCGAGGCCGAGGGCCAGGGCGTCGCGCTGGTCCAGGGGGTTCTGGGTGTTGTGCGTGAGGAAGTAGGCCGAGATCGCGAGGGCCAGCCCTACGGCCATCAGGGTGCCGCCGAGGCGGAGCCAGAGGCCGGCCCGGGCGGCCGCCGGGTCCGGGATCTTGAGGTCGGCGAGTTCGCGGACGAAGCGGTCCGCCCGGGAGTCCGTGCGTGGATCGCGGGAGTCTGGAAGCGGCTCTGTGGGTGTCATGCGGAGCTCCCCAGGTAGAGGGCGGACAGTTCGTCGCGCAGCCCGCCGTCGGGGCGGCCCTGGCGTTCGATGCGGCCGCGTACGAGCACGGCGGCGTGGTCGGCGATGCCGAGGACGGCGGCCGCGAACTGCTCGACGACCAGGACCGCGACGCCCTGCCGGGCGATCTCGGCGACCTGCTCGTAGAGCCGGGAGACGACCAACGGGGCCAGTCCCATGGACAGTTCGTCGAGGAGCAGTACGGCGGGGTCGGTGGCCAGGCCCCGGGCTAGGGCGAGCATCTGCTGCTCGCCTCCGGAGAGTGTGCCTGCCGCCTGGTTCGCCCGATGGCCGAGGACCGGGAAGCGCGCAAAGGCGACCTCCTCGATCTGCTCGCGGGAGCGGCCCGTGAACGTCATCATCAGGAGGTTGTCGCGGACCGAGAGGTTGGGGAACACACCCCGGCCCTCGGGGATCAGGCAGACCCCGGCCCGGGCGAGGTCGCGGGGGTCCGCGCCGGTCATGTCCCGGCCGCCGAAGAGGAGTTGGCCCGACTGCGCCGGGTGGACGCCGGCCGCCACATGCAACGCGGTCGTCTTCCCTGCGCCGTTCGGGCCGAGCAGCGCGACGACCTGCCCGGCGCCGACGCTCAGGTCGACGCCGTGCAGGACGGTGATGCCCTCATGGGCGGCGCGGATGGCGCGCAGTTCGAGCAGAGCGTTCACACGTCCCCCAAGTAGGCCGCCAGCACCGTCTCGTCGTTGCGGATCACCTCGGGCGGTCCTACGGCGATGACCTTGCCGAGGTCGAGCACGTACACCTCGTCGCACACGCCCATCACCAGCCCCATGTCGTGCTCGACCAGGACGACGGCGGTGCCGCCCTCGGCGAGCGAGCGCAGCAGCGCAGCGAACCGCTCGGTCTCCTCGCCGTCCTGGCCGGCGGCCGGCTCGTCCAGGAGCAGGAGCTGCGGCCGTACGGCCATGGCGCGGCCGACCTCGACGAGGCGGGCGACGCCGGTGGGCAGGTTGTCGGCGCAGGTCTCGGCGATGCCGGTGAGGCCGAGCCGGTCGAGCAGACCGTCGGCCACCCGTGCCGCCTGACGCCGCTCGGGGCCGAGTTCCGCGGCGACGAGGAGGTTGTCGCGGACGGTCAACCGGCCGAAGAGTTCGAGGCGTTGGAAGGTGCGGGCCAGTCCGTGCCGGCAACGCCGGGCCGGGCCCAGGCGGGTGACGTCGCGGCCGTCGAGAACGACCTTTCCGGACTGGGGCCGGCGCAGTCCGGACACGACGTCGAACAGGGTGCTCTTGCCTGCCCCGTTGGGCCCGATGAGCCCGGTGACACTGCCCCGGTCGGCGCTCATGCCGACGCCGTCCAGGGCTCGGTTGCCGCCGAAGGCGACGGTCACTCCGCTAACGTCCAGCAGTGGCACGGGCCAGCACCTCCCCGTCCTGCGGGCGCCAGGGACGTCGTACGCCCCACCACTCGACCGGCACGTCCGGTTCGGTCTTCGGGGCCTGGCGTGCGGCGGCCCAGGAGCGCAGGGCGATCGCCACCACCAGTGAACCGACCAGGAACGTCCAGCCGTTGATCGCGTCGGTCAGCCGCAGCACCCAGCCCAGCGCCAGGGCCCCCAGCAGCGCGGGCAGGGCGATCAGGTCACGGCCGAGGGGCTCCCACTCGCGGCGGAAGCGGGCGACGATGCCCTCGGGGCTGTGGCCCAGGCCCATTCCGGCCAGGGCCGGCAGCACGGTGACGATGTTCTGCGTCCAGGAGGCCACGCCGATCAGGACGTTCGGACCGAGGAAGGCGGTCCCCGCGAACAGACCGTTGCCGACCGCGCCCAGGCCGCCGATCACGGCGACCAGGAAGATCGGCAGCCCGGCGACGAGGTTGAACTGCTCGGCCGTTATGGAGCGTTGTTGCATGCCGTAGAGGGCGCCGCCGAGTCCGGCGATGCCGGCCGACAGCGCGAACACGGCCACCTTGGTCAGCAGGAGGTTGCCGCCGAGCGTCGCGTACGCGGCCTCGCTGTCCCTCAGTGCGATCAGACGCCGCCCGAATCCGCTCCGCCGCAGCCAGGCGATCGCGAGGGAGGCGAGGCCGAGGCAGACGGCGGCCACGACCGTCAACTCGGCGGCGGAGTCCAGCCGGAGGCCGAAGAGGTCCGGTCCGCTCATGTCGACCGAGCCCTGGTCGAAGAGGGAGATGCGCGCGACGAACAGGTGGAAGGAGGGCAGGGTGAAGATCCATCGGTCCAGGATCACCGCGAACGCGGCTGTCCCCAGGGCGAGATACACCCCGGAGAACCGCAGCGCGGGCACCGCGATCAGCGCGCCGGCCGCTCCGGACACGGCGATGGCGGCGGCCAGCGCCCACAACCCCCCGTGTGCTCCGAGGTGTCCCCAGGTGACGGCGCCGATGCCGGCCATGCTCAGCTGACACAGGGAGATCTGACCGGCGTACCCGGCGAGGGGGACGTAGGAGAGAGCGACGGTCCCGAGGGAGAAGATCGGTCCGTACGTGGCGAGTTGGGCTTCGTCGAGCACGGTCGCCAGGACGATCCCGAACGCGACGGTCGACGCGGCGAAGACGAGCGTGCCGCGCAGGCTGGGCGCCGGGACCTGGACCAGGCGTCGGTCACGATGGCGCAGGCCCGGGTGGCGGAACAGCAGAAGAGCCAGGAAGAGAAGCAGGGCGGGGGCGGCCAGGCGCAGGCCGGGCAGGTACTCGTTCTGCGGGAGGTAGCCGGTGAGGTAGCTCTCCAGGCAGCCGACGACGACCGCGCCGGCGAAGGTGAGGGGCAGGCTGCGGAGCCTGCCGAAGACCGCTGCCGTGTAGGCGCTGACGATCAGGAGCGACAGCTGGGAGGCGTCGAGGGCGACGGTGGGGGCGATCAATATGCCGCCGATCGCGGCGAGTTGGGTGCCGAGGATCCAGGCCACGCGGCTGGCACGGATCGGGTCGGCGCCGGTGAGCCGGACGAGGGCGCGGTCGTCGACGGTGGCGCGCATCTCGGCGCCGGTGCGGGTCCGGTTGAGCAGGAACCACAGGCCGGCGGCGACCGCGACGGCGACGGTCATGGTGAGGGCCTGGTGCCAGGTGAGGGTGGCCGGGCCGAGGTGAAAGGGCTTCTCGTCGGCGAAGAACACCGACAGCGGACGCGGGACATTGGGGTCCCAGATCCAGCGGGCGGCGGCGATGGCGCCGCTGAGCAGCGCCACCGTCATCACCAGCCGCTCGGCCTCGCCGAGGCGTTGCACGGGCCGCATCAGGACCCGTTCGACGGCGAGGCCGAAGGCGGGGGCGAGGACGAGGAGGACCAGCGCCAGGGCCACCGGGACCGGCCAGCCCCAGCCGACGGTGAACTGCCAGTAGCAGAACGCCGCCAGCATGCCCGCCGCCCCGTGCGCGAAGTTGAACACACCGGTGGTGACATAGGTGAGCACCAGTCCGCTGCCGATCACCGCGTAGATGGCGGCGGTGCTCAGGCCGACGATCCCGAAGGTCAGGAACTGCTCCATCTACTTCACATCACTCAGACTCTTGCCGACATCGGCGAGGGTGAGGGGCTTTCCGTAGGTGCCCTTGAACTTGTAGGTGGGCGCGTTGCAGCTGTAGGCGCCGTCGTTGGGCTTGAAGTCGGCGGGCTGCCAGCCCTTGGACGTGGCCTTCTCGATGTTGAAGCACGTGAGCGGGGCGTCCGCCCGGGACAGGTCGACGGGGGCGATCAGGCCGCCGCCGGTCCACGCGGTCTCCTTGCGGGCCGCGTCGTAGAGGCATGTGCGGGTCAGGGCGTCGCCGCAGGACGAGGCCGCCTTGGCGAACAGGAGCCAGGACGCGAAGCCGCGGACACCCGGCAGGGTCGGTTGCGCGTTCGGCGCGTACTTCTTGAAGAGCTGGACCAGTTGCTCGGTCGCCGGGTTGCCGGCGGCCTTCTCCAGCGGGTAAACGCCGCTGAGGTCGGCGAAGTTGTTCTGGTGGTCGAGGGACTTCCCGGCGAGCTGGAGGAAGGCCGGACCGTAGGCGTTGTTGTTGGCGTCGATCCAGTCCAGCTTGTAGTTCATGCCGGTGAGGACCTGTTCCAGCTTGGACAGGCTCGCGAAGTCCCCAAGGAATATGAGGCCCTTGACGCCCTTGCTCTTGATGGCCTGGGCGTACGGCGTCCAGTCCGAGACCCCGGCGGCCGGGTAGAGGTCGTGGTACGTGATCTTCGCTCCGGCCGCCTCGAGGCTCTCCTGTTCGCGGGCGTCGATGACCTTGCTGACGGCGGCGTCGCCGGCGATGGTGCCGACGGCCGAGGCCGACTTGGGGTAGGCGGTCTTGACCAGCCACTGGTAGTAGCCGGCGTAGCGGTCGTAGGAGGCGCCGCCGGTCGCGTTGAGCTGGAGGTCGGAGCCCTGGTTCTGGATCTGGCTGACCTGGGCGGGGAAGTCGGGCAGCAGACACTTGAGCCGGTCCTGCACACCCAGCGCGTCCAGGGCCGCGCCGCCGCCGACGAGCGCGAAGTCCTGCTTGCAGGCCTCCAGCATCCGCTGGCGGACCTCCATCAGCTTGGAGTCGCGGACGGTGGCCACGAGTTTGCGGCCGTTGATGCCGCCGGCCGCGTTGCACCAGGACGTGAACACCTTGGCCGTGTCGCCGAATTCGGGGTTCTTGGTGAAGCCGACGTCCGAGAAGACGCCGACGTCGATGGTCTTCGCGGTGACGCCCTGGGCGGGCGCGCTCTTCGCGTCCCCCGGACCGCACACCTTCTTCAGGTCGCCGAAATCGCCCGAAGTGGCCTGCTGGGCGGCCTTGGTGGGGGTCGCGTCGCCGTCGCTCGAATCGCCGGCGCTGTCGTGGCCGCCGCACCCGGCGACGGCGAGCAGTGCGGCCGCCGCCAGGGCGGAGGGGATTGCCTTGACTCTCACGGGGTTCCTCCTCGGTGGTGTCCCCGAACTGCTGCGTACCGGCCGTCAACCGACCGGCACGGCGAAGGTCTTGAGCTCGAGGAACTCCTCCAGCCCCGCCACACCCATCTCCCGGCCGATGCCGGACTGTTTGAATCCGCCGAACGGGGCGTCGGCCGCGAAGAAGTTGCCCCCGTTGATGCTGAAGGTGCCGCTGCGGACGCGGCGGGCCACCGCGGTCGCCCGCTCGTCGTCGGCGCCGATCACCGCGCCGGAGAGCCCGTACACCGAGTCGTTGGCGATCCGGACGGCGTCGTCCTCGTCGTCGTAGGCGATGACGGCGAGCACCGGGCCGAAGACCTCCTCCTGGGCGATCTCGGCGCGCGGGTCGACGCCGGCGAGCAGCGTCGGCTCGTAGAAGAAGCCCTCGCGCTCGGCGGGCCGGCCGCCGGTGACCAGGCGGGCGCCCGCGGCGACGGCGCGCTCGACCATGGCGTGCACCTTGGAACGCTGCTTCTCGCTGATGAGCGGGCCCATGTTGGTCGCGGGGTCGGCCGGGTCGCCGTACTTGACCTTGCCGAGCATGGCGGCGACCAGGCCGACCATCTCGTCGTGCTTGTCACGCGGGACGAGGAGTCGTGAGGTGAGGGCGCAGCCCTGGCCGGCGTGGGAGCAGATGGTGAACGCGGCGAGGACCGCGGCGTTGGTGAGGTCGGCGTCGTCCAGGACGATCATCGCGGACTTGCCGCCGAGTTCGAGGAAGACCCGCTTCAGGGAGGCCGAGGCGGCCGCCATGATGGCCTTGCCGACCGGCGTCGAGCCGGTGAAGGTGATCATGTCGATGTCCGGGTGGGTGGTCAGCAGCTCGCCGGTCTCGGGGCCCGAGGAGGTGAGAACGTTGACCACGCCCGCGGGAATGTCGGTCTCCTCGGCGATGATCCGGCCCAGCGCGAGGGTGGTCCACGGGGTGTCGGGGGCGCCTTTGAGTACGACGGCGCAGCCGGCGGCGAGCGAGGGGGCAAGCTTGGCGAGGGCCAGCTGGTTGGGGAAGTTGTAGGGCAGGATCGCCGCGACGACTCCGCCGGCCTCCTTCTCCACCCAGCGCCGGTGCCGGCGTCCCCGGCTCTCGGCGACACCGAGCTCTTCGCGGAACTCGTAGCGTTCGAGCAGGTCGGCGTAGTACTTGACCATCTCGATGGGCTCGTCGAGTTGCGCCCCGTGGGTGAGGGAGCGGGGCGCGCCCACCTCGGCGATGGTCAACTCCCGTAGTTCCTCGCGGTGTTCGTGCAGGGCGTCGTAGAGCTGGCGCAGGCAACGCAGCCGCAGATCACGGTCGCGCATCCAGTCGGTCGTGTCGAACGCCCGGCGCGCAGCCGCGACGGCCGCCTCGACATGGCCGGCCTCCGCGTCGGATGCCGTCCCCAGCACCTTCCCGGTGGACGGATCGACGGTCTCGAAGCTGCGTCCCGCAGACACGAGTTCCCCGTCGATCAACAGCCGGTCCTCATGGAAAAGACTCACGGCTCCCCATCTCTGGTGGGTGTCACAGGGCCTGCTTGCCACGGTCCTGTCTGCGGTGGAAAGTAGCTTCTCGCTAGATGAGAAGCAACCTGTCGTGCAGGAGAATTAGGCATTCACACGAGAGTGGGAGGAATCATGCCCGGTCAACGCAGGGGAACCGCGATCGCCATGACCGAGGAGGAGCGGGACGACTTTCTGCGCACACAGCCCGTCTGCCGCGTCGCCACCGTCGGCCCAGGCGGGCATCCGCACGCCGGCGCGCTCTGGTTCGTCTGGGACGGAGGCGCCCTCTGGCTCAACTCGCTCACCCGCAGCCAGCGTTGGACCGATCTCGGCCGCGACCCACGGCTCAGCGTGCTGGTCGACGACGGCGGCTTCGAGTTCCTGCGACTGCGCGGTGTCGAGCTGATGGGCACTGCGGAGGTGGTCGGGGAGGTGCCCCGCAAGGGTGCGGCGGTGACCGAACTCGCCGGACCGGAGGCCCTCTTCGCGGACAAGTACATGGGCGGCGGGGAGTTCCGGTACGACGGCCGGCACGCCTGGCTCCGGCTGCACCCGGAGAAGATCGTCAGCTGGGACTTCGGCAAGCTGCGCGCATGACGGTTGACGCCGCTACAGCAGAGGTGAAAATCTGACACTCAATATTGAGAATTTCATTCTCACCGCCTGCCGAGGGAGTCCGCATGCCGCCTCGCCTGCCTCCGCTGCCGGACGACCAGTGGGACGACCGGGCCCGAGAGGTCCTCGCCCCGCTGCTCCCCCGGCGCATGCGCAACGCCGAAGCGGCGGGCAACCTGCTGTCGACGCTGGTCCGCCATCCCGAGCTGACCGGGGCCTTCCTCCCCTACAGCACCTACGTCCTGGATCGTTCCACGCTCCCGCCCCGGCTGCGCGAGCTGGTCATCCTGCGCGTGGCCAAGCGGCGCGACTGCGCCTACGAGTGGACCCATCACGTCTATGCCGCCCAGCATCTCGGTCTCAGCGAGGCCGAGATCGAGGCGGCCGGGCAGGGCAAGGCGGCCGATCCGTTGGAGAGCGCGGTTCTCGCGGCCGTCGACGAGCTCGAGGAGGGCTCCGACATCTCCGACGGCACCTGGGCCGCGCTCGCCGAACACCTCGACGAACGCCAGCTGATGGACCTGGTGTTCGCGGTGGGGTCGTACGCCCTGATGGCCATGGCCTTCAACGCCTTCGGCATCCAGCCCGAACCCGACGCGCGCGAGCGTGCGGAGAAGAGGAGGGCCCATGGCCGCTGACCTCGCCACCGACGACCTCGTGGAGATCCAGCAACTCCTGGCCCGCTACGCGGTGACCATCACCCGTGGCGACATCGACGGGCTGCTCGCGGTCTTCACCCCCGACGGCACCTACAGCGCCTTCGGCGACACCTATCCCCTGGCCGACTTCCCGGCGCTGGTCGCGGCCGCCCCCAAGGGGCTGTTCCTCACCGGTACGCCCCTGGTCGAGCTGTCCGGCGACACGGCGACCGGCACCCAGCCGCTCTGCTTCGTCGACCACGCCACGCACGACATGCGCATCGGCTACTACAACGACACCTACCTCCGCACGGCCGACGGCTGGCGGCTGCGGACCCGGGCGATGACCTTCATCCGCCGCAGCGGCGCACACGACTCGGGACGGCCGCACGCCTTCGAGCGACCGGCCGTATGAGCGCCTTCACGACGGTCGAGGAGTTCCGTACCGCCGTGCGGGACTGGCTCGACACACACGACCTCGTCCCCGGCCCCGACCGGTCGCTCGACGCACAGGTCGCCCAACTGGGGCGAGTGCGCGGGGCGTTGTTCGACGCGGGCTGGATGCGCTACGGCTGGCCGGAGCAGGTGGGCGGGCTCGCCGGCCCCGCCGTGTTCCGTGCGGTGCTCGGCGAGGAGGTCGCCACCCGCGGCCTCGCCGAACCCGGCATCTACTCGATGGTCGAGGTCCTCACCCCGACCCTGATCTCGTACGCCCGTCCCGAACTGGCCGCCGAAATGGTCCCGTTGCTGCTGAGCGGCCGGGAACAGTGGTGTCAGGGCTTCTCCGAACCGGGCTCGGGCAGCGACCTGGCCTCCCTCACCACCAAGGCCGTCCGGCACGGCGACACCTGGGTGGTCAACGGGCAGAAGGTCTGGACGAGCCTCGCCCAGTTCGCTGCCCGCTGCGTCCTGCTGACCCGCACCGCACCCGGCCACGACGGCATCACCGCGTTCTTCGTCGACATGGACACCCCCGGCATCACCGTCCGCCCGCTGCGCACGATGCACGGCGTGGACGAGTTCGCCGAGGTCTTCTTCGACGACGTGATCGTCCCCGCCGACCGGATGCTCGGCCGCCCCGGCGACGGCTGGCGACTCGCGATGGACCTGCTCCCGCACGAGCGCTCCACCTGCTTCTGGCACCGCGTCGCCCACCTCTACACCCGCCTCGACCGCCTGCTCGCCCAGACCGACGTCCCGGACGACGCGGCCCTGGGCGCCGCCTACCTCGCCCTGCACACCGTCCGCTGCCGCTCGTACGCCACACAGCGCCGGCTGGGCGAAGGCGCCCGACTCGGCCCGGAGACCTCGGTCGACAAGGTGCTGCTCGCGACCGCCGAGCAACAACTCTTCGAGACCGTACGGGACTTGCTGCCCGGTGTGCTGGAGCTGGACGACTCGCCGTGGCGCTCGGAGTACCTGTACTCACGGGCGGCCACCCTGTACGGCGGCACCGCCGAGATCCAGCGCAACATCGTCGCCCGCCGGCTCCTCGAACTCGGGAGGGAGTGACCATGGACACCGCCGAGGTGGAACTCCTGTCGCAGACGCTGCGCAAGACGATGACGACCACGGCTTCAGGGCCCGCGCTGGACGCGGCACTCGTGGAGCTGGGCTGGTCCGAGCTGCTGGCCGAGTTTCCCGATGTGGCGCTGCCGACCGTGTTCCGCCTGCTGGGCGAGACGGGGGCGCATGCGTCGGTGCTCGTCGACGTCGTGGACACGATGACCCTGCCGTATGCGGGCGGCAGGTGGGTGGAGTGGGAACGCGGTTCCACCGTGGTGAGCACGGGGCTCGACGAGGAGCTGCCGCTGCGCCCGGTGCCCACGGGAGAGCCGGTACCGCTCGATGTCGGCCGCCGGGCCGTCGGGTGGTGGCTGGTCGGTACCGGGCGGGCCATGCTGACGCTGGCACGGGCGCACGTCCTGGACCGCGTCCAGTTCGGCCGCCCGCTCGCTTCCTTCCAGGCCGTACGGCACCGGCTCGCGGAGACCCTCGTGGCGCTGGAGGGCGCCGAGGCGACCCTCGCGGTCGCCGACGATCCCCTCGGCTCGCTGCTGGCCAAGGCGGCGGCCGGTCAGGCGGCGCTGACGGCGGCCCGCCACTGCCAGCAGGTGCTCGGCGGGATCGGCTTCACCGCCGAGCACCCACTGCACCGGCATGTCCGCCGGGCCCTCGTCCTGGACGGACTGCTGGGCAGCGCGCGGGAGTTGACCCGGGAGGCCGGGGCACTGCTGCGCACGAAGGGCTCGGTGCCCCGGCTGGTTCAGCTGTGAATCAGGTGCTCCCGCGACTCACCAGGGCAGACGGCCGTTGACGTCGAAGTAGCCACCGGTCGGCCCGTCGGGACCGATCTGCGCCATGCGGACGATGATCTCGGCGCCCTCCTCGACGGTCTGTGTGCCTGTGTTGCCGTTGAGGTCCGTCTTGGTGAAGCCGGGCTCGACGGAGTTGATCCGCATGTTCGGGAACGCCTTCGCGAACTGCACGGTGAGCATGTTCACCGCCGTCTTGGACGTCGGGTAGGCGATGCCCGGATAGAAGTGCGCGGGGTGGTCCGGGTCGGAGAGACTGGTCAGGGAGGCCAGGCCGCTGCTGACATTGACCACGACCGGGGCCGCCGAGCGCTGCAGCAGCGGCAGGAAGGCGTGGGTGACGCGGACGACACCGAAGACGTTCGTCTCGAAGGTGTTCCGCATCTGGTCGGCGGTCACGGTCTCGGCGGTGGGAACGCCGTTGTCCTCGGTCCGGGTCTCGATGCCGGCGTTGTTGATCAGGACGTCGAGTCCGCCGTCGGCCTCGACGGTCTTCGCGGCCGCGTCGACCGTGGCGTCGTCGGTGACGTCCAGGAGCACGAACCGCGCGCCCAGCCGCTCGGCGGCCCGGCGTCCGCGTTCTGCGTCGCGGGCCCCGATGTAGACGGTGTGACCTGCGGCGATGAGTCGGCGGGCGGTCTCGTGGCCGATGCCCTTGTTCGCTCCGGTGATGAGTGTTGTCGTCATGTCGTCCAGGTTCCGGCGCGGCGACGCGGTCAGCCAGAAGACCCTTCTTCCTGGGACTGCCGGTACCAGGCACATCCGCGGCCGGCGGTGTTGACTGGGGAGCATGACGGCGACGGAACTCGGCCAGGCACTGCGGCGCTGGCGCGACCGGGTCTCCCCCGGCGCGGCCGGGCTGTCCTCGGGGGGCCACCGGCGGGCGGCCGGGCTGCGGCGCGAGGAGCTGGCCCTGCTGGCCGGGATCTCGGTCGACTACATCACGCGTCTCGAACAGGGGCGGGCGACCAACCCCTCCGTCCAGGTCGTCGAGGCGCTCTCGCGGGCGCTGCGGCTGTCGGGGGACGAACGGAGGTATCTGTTCGGACTGGCCGGGCTGGTTCCGCCGGGCCCCGATGTGGTGCCCGGGTTCATCACGCCCAGCGTCCAGCGGCTGCTTGACCGGCTGGTGGACACGCCCGTCGCGGTCTCCGACGCGGCGATGACACTGCTGCTGGCCAACCCGATGTACGCCGCCCTCATGGGCGATCCGTCCACCCTGCGCGGCTTCGAACGCAACGGAGTGTGGCGCAACTTCACGGGCGCGCCGAGCCGGGTGCGGCACACCCCGGAGGAGCGGCGCACCTTCGAGGCCGGCATGGTCGCCGAGCTGCGCGCGTCCTCCGTCCGCTATCCCGCCGACCGGCAACTGCGGCGCCTGATTGCGGAGTTGCGGGCCGCGAGCCCTCGGTTCGCCGAGCTGTGGGACGCCGGGGTCGTCGGCCGACTCGAGGCGTCCCACAAGACGATCGAGCACCCGCAGGTCGGCCTGCTCACCCTGGACTGCGACCTGCTGAGGGTCGAGGAGAACGACCTTCACATCCTCGTCTACTCGGCCGAGCCGGGCACCGAGGCGGCCGAGAAGCTGGAGCTGCTCTCGGTGCTCGGTACCCAGAGCCTGGCCGAGAAGGGTTAGCGCAGCTTCTCCTTCATCTCGTCGAGCTTCGCGAGAATCGGGTATCCGCTGACGCTCAGGGCGTTTCCGTGGCCGGTCTGGTGGACGTCGAAGACCGATTGGATCGCGGCGTAGAAGCCCTGCACGTCCTGGGTCTGGTTGACGGCTCGCTTGGCCTGGCGGAGCCCGAAGGCCGGCATCCGCGCGATCTGCTCGGCGAGTTCACGGGCCGTGTCGTCCAGTTCCACGCGTGGGACGACCCGGTTGACCATGCCGACCTTCTCGGCCTCCTCGGCGGTGAGGGGGCGGCCGGTGAAGAGGATCTCCTTGGCCTTCCTCGGTCCCAACTCCCAGGTGTGGCCGTGGTATTCGACACCGCCGATGCCCATGGTGACGACGGGGTCGGAGAAGAGGGCGTCCTCGGAGGCGACGATCAGGTCGCACGGCCAGCACAGCATCAACCCGCCGGCGATGCAGCGGCCCTGCACGGCGGCGATCGACGGCTTGGGCACGTTCCGCCAGCGCAGTGTGTACTCCAGGTACCGACGGTTCTCGGCCCGGTAGATCCATTCCAGGGTGATCTCGTTCGGGGCCGGCCAGCGGTCCTTGAGGTCGTGCCCGGCGGAGAAGTGCTTGCCCTCGGCGCGCAGCACGATCGCCTTGACGTCCTCGTCCTCGGCGGCGCGGGTCCAGGCGGCGTCGAGCTCGTCGAGGAGAGCCGCGTTCTGGGCGTTGGCGACCTCGGGACGGTTCAGCGTGAGAGTCGCGATCCGGTCCTTCACCTCGTACAGAATGTGCACGGATCTCTCCTCAACGTCGGGGCAGACCGAGCACCCGCTCGGCGATGATCGTGCGCTGGATCTCCGACGTGCCGCCGGCGATGGTGCCGCCGAAGCTGCGCGCGAAGCGGTTGAACCAGCTGGCGGAGTCGTCGTCGTAGCTCATGTGGGAGTACGGCGCCGTCCGCGCCGGATGCACCAGTCCGTCCGGCCCGGACGCCTCCAGGACGCGTTCCAGGGCGCGTTGGGCCGCTTCCGAGCCGAACACCTTCAGCACGGACAGCGCCGGTACGTCCTGCTCACCGCGGGCGGCGCGGGCCAGGGCGGCGGAACCGAGCAGCCGTAGCGCCTGCAGGTCCATGACGAGAGTGGCGTACCAGTCCTTCTCCAGCGGGCCCGAGGGGTGGAAGTCCCGCAGGACCTCGCCCATCCGCTCGGCCTCGCCCAGCCACATCAGGGTCCGCTCGTGGCCCAGCGAGCCGTTCGCGACCCGCCAGCCCTGGTTCAGGGGGCCGACCAGGTTCTCGGCGGGGACACGGACGTTCTCGAAGAAGACCTCGTTGAAGTCCTTGTCGTCCGGGCTGGTGTAGGAGGCGAAGGGGCGGCGGGTCACGCCGGGGGTGTCGGTGGGGATCAGCAGGACGCTGATGCCCTTGTGCTTGGGGGCCTCGGGATCGGTGCGCACGAAGGCGAGCAGCACGTCGGCGTCGTGGGCGCCGGACGTCCACACCTTCTGGCCGTTGACGGTGAAGTGGTCGCCGTCGAGTTCGGCGCGGGTGCGCAGGGAGGCGAGGTCGGAGCCGGAGCCGGGCTCGCTCATGCCGAGAGCTGCGGTGATCTCGGCACGCAGGATGGGAACGGCCCAGCGGCGCTTCTGCTCCTCGGTGCCGAAGGAGATCAGGGAAGCCGCGATGATGCCGACGCCCTGCGGGTTGAAGCTGTGGTAGATACGGCGCCGGGAGAGCTCCTCGCGATGGACGTACTGCTGGATGACGCCGGCGTTGCGTCCGCCGAACTCGGGCGGGTGGCCCGGCAGCAGCCAGCCCTGGTCGAACTGCAGCCGCTGCCAGCGCCTGGCCCACTCGGGGATGTGCGCGGTGGAGCGGGAGCGCTCGGCGGCCTCGGCCTCCGTGGGCAGGTTGGCCTCCAGGAACGCCACGAACTCGGCGCGGAAGGCCTCGACTTCGGCGTCGAAGGTCAGTCTCATGACACCCCCTCGGCGACCGCTGCCTCGGCCAGGTACTCCTCGGCGATCAGCGCCCGATGGTGGGTGGCGCCGCCGAGCATCAGCTCGCCCGCCTTGGCCCGCTTGATCGCGAACTGCAGGTCGTTCTCCCAGGTGTGGCCCATCGCGCCGAACAGCTGCACGGCGTTGCGGAACACCGCCGCCTGGCACTCGCCGGCCGCCGCCTTGGCCATGGAGGCGGCGAGCCGGCGCCTGGGGTCGTCCTCGGCGACGGTGAGGGCGGCGAAGTAGGCGAGGGCACGGGCCCGTTCGACAGCGACATGCATGTCGGCCGCCTTGTGCTGGACGGCCTGGAAGGAGCCGATGGGGGCGTCGAACTGCCGCCGGGTGCGGGCGTGGTCGAGGACCAGGTCGAGGGCGCGGCGGCAGGCACCGACCATGGTCAGGGCCAGGCCGGTGAGAGCGATGTGCCGGGCACGCTCCGGATCGGCGGTGCTGCGGCTGTCCTTCGTGACACGCACCTGGGAGAACGTGACGTCCGCGATGTGCAGGACGGGGTCGAAGACCGGGGTGCGTACGGCGGTGACGTCGGCGGCGGCTACGACGAAGACGCCCGCCTCGGTGACCACGGCCAGCCGGTCGGCCCGGTCGCCGTCCAGGACGTGGTGTGCGGTGCCGTCCAGGATCCAGCCGCCGTCGGCCGGGCGTGCGGTGACGCCGGCGAGCACCGCGGTGCCCGAGCGGCCGGGGTCGTCGAACTCCGGTGCCAGCGGCGCGAACCGGGTCAGGGTCGCCAAGTACGGCGTCGGGTCGGTGGCACGGCCCAGTTCCTCCAGGACGATCGCCAGCTCGACCGCGTCGGCGGGGTCGGTCAGCTCGGTCCAGCCCAGGTCGGCGTAGACCCGCCACAGCGCGGCCGGGTCGGCGCCGTCGTCGACGACGGCCCGCACCAGCGTGGGCGGGCACTCCTTGAGGACGGCCTTGTGCACGGTGTCGTGCCACAACCGCTGCTCGGCGTCGAACTCAAACAGCATCCGGGCCCCCGAGGACGAAGAACCCGGCCAGCACCGCGCCGACCAGGACGGCACCCGTGAGAAGAGCTCCGACGAGAAGGCCTTCCACCACCGGCCTCAACTGCCCGACCTGACGGTCGGTCCGCGCGTCCCACGCCACGAACGGCCTCCTTGGTTGAAGAACCCTGCGAGTTGACTGAAGAACTGAGCGAAGAACTATGCGAGAATGACATTCTCGCGAAGGGGAATCAACAGTCTCCTCCACATCGTCGGAGGTGTCCAGCATGACCACAAGACGCTGCCGCTACACTGCAGTAATGTTCTCCCCATGGCACAGAAGGCGGACCAGCCAGTGAGCACCCCGACCGAGGAACCGGCCTGGAAGCAGCGCGCGGTGGAGCGCTCCACACAGGCGGCGAAACGTCGGGCCGAACAGAGGGTCGAGCGGTTTCTCGACGCGGCTCAGGCGATCATGGCGGAGAAGGGCACGACGGACTTCACCGTGCAGGAGGTCGTCGACCGCTCGAAGCAGTCGCTGCGGAGCTTTTACCAGCACTTCGACGGCAAACACGAGCTGCTGCTCGCACTGTTCGAGGACGCGATGAGCAAGTCGGCCGACGAGCTGCGCGCCGTCGCGGCCGAGCAGCCCGACCCGCTGGACCGGATCAAGGTCGTCATCCAGGACCTGTTCGAGAGCTCCCGCCCCGACCCGACCGGCAAGCAGCGCCCGCTGTTCACCGACTTCGCGATGCGCCTGCTGGTCTCGCACCCGGCCGAGATGCGCGTGGCGAACGCCCCGCTGCTCGCGCTGTTCACCGAGCTGATGCAGGACCTCGAGGACAAGCTTGTGCTGCGCCAGGGCTTCACGGCGAAGCGTGCGGCGGCCCTGACCATGCAGACCGTCATGTTCAACGCCCAGTCCAGCGGCCAGGAGGGGACCCACCCGCTGACCGCGGAGGAGATCTGGGACTTCGTCGCGCACGGATTCGCGGGCGACTGACGGCGAGAATCCCATTCTCATGGGCGGGAATATCCCTTACCCTCCCAGGCATGCCACTTGCCGTGAGTGAACTCTGGGACGACCTGCTGGCCTGCCTCGACCTGCGTACGCATACAACGGACATCGCGACCGCGCCCTTCGTGTACGAGGGGCACAGCCAGTGCCTCGGCTACCACCGTCTCTTCGGCGGGCAGTTGCTGGCCCAGTTCGTCCGGGCGGCGCAGCTGACCTGCCCGGGCAAGAGCGTCAAGTCCCTGCACGCACTGTTCGCGCGCGCGGGGCGCCCGGAGGAGCCCGTCCGCTACGAGGTCGACCGCCACCACGACGGAGGCTCCTTCGCCGCGCTGACGATCGTGGCCCGGCAGACGAAGGGTGTCGTGGCCACCGCGTCGGTCTCCCTGCACACCCCGGAGGACGGACCGGCCCACCAGACCGTGCCGGCCGTACCGCCCGTCCCCGGTCCGGAACACCGCACGGAGTTCCACCCGCTTCCCTGGGAGGCACGGACCACCACCGACCTCGACTCCCCGCTGCCCGAACAGCCCGAGTTCGACCTGTGGATACGCACCCCTCCCACGGAGCCGCACTTCGCCCCGGCCCTCACCGCGTACGCCACCGACCTGACGCTGATCGGCACGGCGCTGCGGCCGCTCGCGGGAATCACCCAGCACGACGCGGGCAAGGCGTTCACCTCCGCCGTCACCTCGCACACCCTCTGGTTCCACCGTCCGTTCAGCGCCGACGAGTGGCTGCTGCTGCGCCAGCACAGTCCGGTCCTGGCGCACGCCCGCTGCTTCGGGCGGGGTGACGTCCTGACCGAGAGCGGCGCACTCGTCGCGTCGTACGCCCAGGAGGCGTTGCTGCGCTTCACGCGGGAGCCGGCATGACGCCGTACCGAGTCGTCCAATGGGCCACCGGCACCATCGGTGCCCGCTCGCTGCGGGCGGTCATCGAGCACCCGGATCTGGCCCTGACCGGCCTGTACGTCCACACGCCCGACAAAGAAGGCCGGGACGCGGGGGAGTTGTGCGGTGCGGACGCGACCGGCGTCACCGCCACCCATGACATCGAGCACGTGCTGGCACTGGGCGCGGACTGCGTGCTGTACATGCCGTTGGTGTGCGAGGTCGACGAGGTGTGCCGGCTGCTGGCGTCGGGGGCGAACGTCGTCACCACGAGAGGCGAGTTCCATCATCCCGAGAGCATGGATCCCGTCGTACGCAAGCGCGTCGAGGACGCCTGTGAGCGCGGCGGCAGTTCGATCCACAGCACGGGCAGCAGTCCCGGCTTCATCACCGAGGCGGTGCCGCTCGTCCTGACGTCGATCGCGCGGCGCCTCGACTCGCTGACCATCGACGAGTACGCCAACCTCTCCCAACGCCCCTCCCCCGAGCTGTTGTTCGGGGTGATGGGTTTCGGCGCGACACCGGCCTCGTTCGACGAGGAACGGCTCTCCCACGCGCGGACCAGTTTCGGCCCGTCGCTGCGGCTGGTGGCGGAGGCACTGTCGCTTCCTCTCGACTCCCTCGATGCGACGGGCGAGTTGGCGACGGCTCGTCAGCACACCCGTATCGCCGCAGGTGAGTTGGCGCCGGGCACGGTGGCCGCCCAGCGCCTCACGGTGACCGGTCTGCGCGCGGGCCGCCCTCTGCTCCGCTTCCGTGCGACCTGGTACTGCACCACCGACCTCGAACCGGCCTGGAACCTGCACGACACCGGCTGGAGCATCTCCGTCGAGGGCGACGCGCCTCTCGACGTCTCCCTGCGGCTGCCGGTGCCGCTGGAACGGATGGCCGAGATCTCCCCGTCGTACACGGCCAACCGGGCGGTCAACGCGGTGCCGTTGGTGTGCGCGGCGGCTCCCGGGATCCGTACGACGCTTGATCTGCCGCAGATCACGGCGACCCTGCGCTGAACCTCCGCACCCGCCGCGGCCGGCTACGGCGCCGCGACCTCCACGACCATCGCCGACCCCATCCCACCGCCCGCGCACATCGACGCCACGCCGACTCCCCCGCCCCGCCGCCGCAGTTCGTGCACGAGCGTGACCAGCATGCGCGCACCGGTGGCGGCGACGGGGTGGCCCAGCGAGCAGCCGCTGCCGTTGACGTTGACGCGGTCGGGATCGAGGTCGAGGAGGCGGACGGCGGCCACGGCGACCGAGGCGAAGGCCTCGTTGATCTCGTACAGGTCGACGTCGGACGGTGAAAGGCCCGCGCGGGCAAGGGCCTTGGGGATCACCTTGACCGGTGAGAGTCCGGTCTCCGCGGGGTCCACGCCGACGGAGGCCCAGGACCGCACGGTGGCGAGCACGGGCAGGCCCTCGGCGGTCGCCGTGCCGTCGCTCGCCACGACCAGGGCGGCCGCGCCGTCGTTGCCGCCGCAGGCGTTGCCCGCGGTGATGCTGAAGCCCTCGATCTCGGGATGCAGCGGCTTGAGCGCGGCCAGTTTCTCCAACGAGGTGTCACGGCGCGGGTGTTCGTCGACGGAGAAGAGGCCGTGCGGGGTGTCGAGGGGGACGATCTCGACGTCGAAGCGGCCCTCGTCGATGGCCCGTACGGCGTTCTGGTGCGAGCGCAGTGCCCAGGCGTCCATGTCGGCGCGGGAGATGTCGGCGCGCTGGGCGACGTTCCAGCCGATCGTGATCGACATGTCGTTGTTGGGGGCGTCGGGGCGGCTCGGGTGCGTGGGTGGCGTCCACGGCTCCGTCCATTCGCCGTCGATGCGGAAGGCCGATTTCGGTGCGGTGGAGGCCGAGTTGACGCCACCGGCGATGACGAGGTCGTCCATGCCTGCGCGGATGCTCGCGGCGGCGCCCGCGACGGCGGTCAGTCCGGCGGCGCAGTGGCGGTTCAGGGCCTGCCCGGGGATCGAGGTCAGCCCGGTGGTCAGTGCCGCGTGGCGGGCGAGGACGCCACCGCCGTAGAGACCCTCGCCGAGGATCACGTCGTCGACCCGCTCGGGGTCGAGTCCGGCCGCCGCGGCACCGACGATGTGGTGGGCCAGGTCGAAGGCGGTGGTGTCGCGCAGGGTCCCCCTGAACGCGGTGCCGACGGGGGTGCGCAGGGCGGACACGATGACTGCCTCGGGCATGGAGGGTCTCCAGATCGGCGGGGTGGGCAGGGATCACTTCACTGAATGAGAATGCTACTCTCGAAATACTAGAACCATGTATCCCTGGAGGGGAGTCGCGATGCAGGTTCAAGGGACGTCCGCGGTCGTGGTGGGTGGGACGGGCGGCCTGGGCGAGGCCACGGTCCGCCGGCTGCACGCGGCGGGCGCGGCGGTGGTCGTCGCCGACCTCGCCGACGACAAGGGAAAGGCCCTGGAGAAGGAGCTGGGCGTCCGGTACGTACGGACGGACGCGACCGGCGAGGACGACGTGCGCGCGGCCATCGGCGAGGCGGAGGCCCTCGGCCCGCTGCGGATCTCGGTCGACGTGCACGGCGGACCCGCGAGCGGGGGACGGCTGGTCGGCAAGGACGGCGAACCGATGGATCTCGCCGGGTTCCGCCAGACCGTCGACGTCTATCTGACCGGCGTCTTCAACGTGATGCGCCTGACCGCCGCAGCGATCGCCCGCCAGGAGCCGGTGACCGAGGACGGCGGCCGGGGAGTCATCGTCAGCACCGCGTCGATCGCCGCGTACGAGGGCCAGATCGGCCAGCTGCCCTACGCGGCGGCCAAGGGCGGTGTCGTCGGCATGACCCTCGTGGCCGCCCGCGACCTGTCCCCCCTCGGCATCCGCGTCGTCACCATCGCACCCGGCACCTTCCTGACCCCCGCCTACGGCAGGGCGGCCGACCAGCTGGAGGGGTACTGGGGCCCGCAGGTGCCCCATCCCCGGCGGATGGGCCGCTCCCCCGAGTACGCCGCTCTCGTCCAGCACATCTGCGAGAACGACTATCTCAACGGTGAGGTGATCCGCCTGGACGGGGCGCTGCGCTTCCCGCCCAAGTAGGCCCGGCCACCGCCTGGCGGCTCAGCTCGACTCCCGCACCACCAGCCGGCACGGCACGGTGTGCACCCCAGGCACCGGCTTCGCGTCGATGGCCTCCAGCAGTTTGAGCGCGGCGATCCGGCCGATCTCGGTCAGGTCCATGTCGATCGTGGTGAGGGGCGGGCGGCAGGCCAGGGCCATGGTGTCCCAGTTGTCATAGCCGACGACGGCGATCTGCCCGGGCACGTCCAGGCCACGTTCGCGCAGCGCGTCGGCGACCCCCCGGGCGATCTGGTCGTTGCCGCAGAAGAAGGCGTCCGTATCGGGTGCCGTGCGCAGCACGGCGTCGGCGGCCCGACGCCCCCACGCCTCGCTCCACTCCCCGAAGTGCACGCGCCCGGTGGCGAGTTGAAGCGCGGAGTGGTCCAGCAGGTCCAGGGCGTGGCGGGCGCGGTCGCGGGCGGCCGCGTGGTGTTCGGGGCCGGTGACGTGGGCGATGCGGGTGCGGCCCGTCGCGATCAGGTGCTCGACGGCGAGGTGGGCGCCGCCCCGGTCGTCGGAGGCGACCGAGGTGTCGCGCGGGTCGGTGGACGGGGAGAGCGCGTAGACGATCGGTATGCCGTCGACACCCCGCAGCGGCGGGCGCGGGTCGGTGCGGCGGCCGGTGACGATGATGCCGTCGACCCGCCGGTCCATCAGGTTGCGCAGGTGGTGCTGTTCCCTGATGGTGTCGCCCCGGGTGTCGCACAGCAGCACGGAGATCTTCCCGGCGCCGAGCGCGTCCTCGGCACCCAACAGCACGGGCGTGCTGAAGCGGCCGATGCCGTCCGTCGTCATCAACCCGACCGTCCAGCTGCGGCCCGTGTGCAGGCTCTGCGCATGCTGGTTGGGCCGGAACCCGAGCCTGTCCACGGCGTCCAGCACCCGCTGCCGGGTCTCCGGCCGCATCCGGCCGCCCCCGCTCAGCGCCTTGGAGGCCGTACCGACACTGACGCCGGCGAGCGCGGCGACATCGGCGAGCTTCGCCCGTCCGGCGGAGGGGGAACGCGGAGCGGCTTCGGTCACGGGCAATCCTTTTCTCAGTCGTCGTCCCTGGCGGGCTCGGCGCGGTCCATGGTCGCAGGCGGTCCGGCGGAGTGCCAGTCCTTGAGCAACAAGAGAAATATTACGCAGAGCCCTTGACCGCGATCCCCTGCCTCCCCTCTACTCATCGGCGAGGAAAACGGTTGCCCAGATCGTTGCCCGGTCCCGGTCGCTCCCCCGCCTTCCACCTCTCGGAGAGCCATGCCCCGCACCAACGCCACCCCGCCCTCCCCCACCGGCCCGGTCCGTCTCGGTCCCGGCTCCCGCTCCGCCCTGCACCCCGGCGCGGTCGAAGTGACCGAAGGCTTCTGGCGGTTGCGTCGCGAGGTCAACGCGCGCACCTCCATCCCCCAGGGCCCCGGCCTGCTCGAGTCCGCGGGCAATCTGCACAATCTGCGGCTGGCGGCGGGCGCCGTCGAGGGCGTTTTCCGGGGCGCGTACCCGTTCGTCGACACGGACGTCTACAAGTGGCTGGAGGCGGCCGCCTGGCAGCTGGCCCAGGGCCCGTCCGCCGAGCTGGAGTCGGACGTCGACCGGATCGTCGCCCTGGTCGCCGACGCCCAGCAGTCCGACGGCTATCTCAACACCTGGTTCCAGCTGGTCAAGGGCGGCGAGCGCTACCAGGACCTGCGCTGGGGCCACGAGTTGTACTGCGCCGGCCACCTCATCCAGGCCGCCGTCGCCCACCACCGGGCCACCGGGCGCACCCAACTCCTCGACGTGGCCGTGAAGTTCGCCGACCACATCGACTCCGTCTTCGGCCCGCCGGACAGCGGCAAGGAGATCGACGGCATCGACGGCCACCCCGAGGTCGAGACCGCCCTGGTGGAGCTGTACCGGGAGACCGGAGAACGCCGTTATCTCGATCTGGCCGGCTACTTCGTCGACCGCCACGGCCACGGCCTCCTCGGCGGCGAGGCCTACTGCCAGGACCGCGTCCCGCTGCGCGAGGCGACGAACGTCGAGGGTCACGCCGTACGCCAGCTGTACCTGCTGGCCGCCGCCACCGACCTGGCCACCGAGACCGGGGAGCCCGAACTCCGGTTCGCCGCCGAGCGGTTGTGGCAGGCCATGACCACCACCAAGACCCACCTGACCGGCGGGCTCGGCGCGCATCACGAGGAGGAGGATTTCGGCGACCCGTACGAACTCCCCAACGAGCGTGCCTACTGCGAGACCTGCGCCGCCATCGCCTCGATCCAGTGGAGCTGGCGCATGGCCCTGCTCACCGGCGAGGCCCGCTACGCGGACCTGATCGAGCGCACCCTCTTCAACGGCTTCCTGGCGGGCGTCTCCCTGGACGGCGAGCAGTGGCTGTATGTCAACCCGCTCCAGGTCCGCGACGGCCACACCGACCCCGGCGGCGACCAGTCGGCCCGCCGCACCCGCTGGTTCCGCTGCGCCTGCTGCCCGCCGAACGTGATGCGGCTGCTGGCCGGCCTGGAGCACTACCTCGCCACCGGTGACGACGACGGCCTGCAGATCCACCAGTACGTCACCGGCCGCTACACCGCCGGCCCGTTCGCCGTACGCGCCGAGACCGACTACCCCTGGCACGGCACGATCGCCCTCACCGTCGAGGAGGCCCCGGCCGACCGCCCCTGGACGCTCTCGCTGCGCATCCCGCAGTGGTGCCGCGACTTCCGGGTGCGGTGCGGGGAGGAGACGTACGACACCGCCGTGGACGACGGCTGGCTGCGGCTGGAGCGGACCTGGGCGCCCGGCGACCGGGTCGTGCTGGAGCTCGGCCTGGAGCCGCGGCTCACCGCGGCGGACCCGCGGGTGGACGCCGTACGCGGCTGTGCGGCGATCGAGCGCGGGCCGCTCGTCTACTGCCTGGAGCAGGTCGACCACCCCGGCGGCGGCCTGGACGACATCGTCCTGGACACCACCCGACCGCTCGCGGTCAAGCACCGCCCGGACCTCCTCGGCGGCGTCACCACCGTGGTGGCCGCCGGGCGGCGGCGCCACATCCCCGACCGGGGGTGGTGGCCGTACGCCTCCGCGGACACCGTCGCGGCCCCCGAACAGGACGGCGAACCCGTCGAGTTGACCGCCGTCCCCTACTACGCCTGGGCCAACCGCGAGGACGGCAGCATGCGTGTCTGGCTCCCCACCTCCTGAAATCCCGTTCTACGACAACGAGGTCACCCCGTGATACCCACCCGCCGCACTCTCCTCGCCGCGGTCGCCGCCGTCGGCACCCTCGTCTCCCTCACCGCCTGCGGAGGCGGCTCCAGTTCCTCCTCGGACTCCTCGTCCGGTGGGTCCGGGGGGTCCGGGGGGACGTACACCTTCTGGGACCCGTACCCGCAGTTCGACGCCTCCTCGGCCTGGGGCAAGCTCGTGACCTCGTGCGGCACCAAGGCCGGGGTGAAGCTCAAGCGGACCGCGTACGACACCACCGACCTCGGCAACAAGGCCCTGCTGGCCGCGCAGCAGGGCAACGCGCCCGACGTGATGCTCGTGGACAACCCGGTCGTCTCCACGCTGGTGGAGGCCGGGATCCTGAACAAGACGAGTGACCTGGGCCTGGACACCAAGTCGATCCAGAAGAACATCATCGGCGCGGGCACCATCGACAGCGCGCCGTACGGGGTGCCGATCGGCGCCAACACACTCGCGCTCTACTACAACAAGAAGGTCCTTTCCGCGGCGGGCATCGACCCGACGTCGATCAAGGACTGGAACTCCCTCACGGCCGCGTTGAAGAAGGTCAAGTCGGCCGGGAAGAAGGGGATCACGTTCTCCGCGATCAACACGGAGGAGGGCAGCTTCCAGTTCCTGCCGTGGTTCTGGGGTGCGGGCGGGGATCTCACCAAGCTCAACTCCGCCAAGGGAGTCGCGGCGCTCTCGCTGTGGAAGCAGTGGGTGGACTCGGGGTACGCGCCCAAGGACGTGCTGCAGAACACGCAGACGACCAGCTGGCAGGAGTTCGCGACCGGGGACTACGCGTTCGGCGAGAACGGCACCTGGCAGCTCGGCAACGCGGAGAAGGCCGGTTTCGACTACGGCATCATCAACATCCCCGGGCAGAACGGCGGCTCGGCGCCGGTGCCGACGGGCGGCGAGTTCGTGACGGTGCCGGTGCAGAAGGAGACCGGGCGCTACGACGTCAGCAAGAAGATCGTCACCTGTCTGACCAGCGACGCGAATCTGCTGCCCACCGACACGACGCTGCAGTATGTCGCGCCGACGGCCGCCGTGCAGGCCGAGCAGGTCAAGCAGAACCCGAAGCTCAAGCCGTGGGTGTCGGCGGTGGCGGCGGCCCGCGGCCGTACCAGCGGCGGTCTGGGCACCAAGTACCCGACCATCTCCCAGCCGATGTGGACCGCCGTGCAGGCCGCGCTGTCGGGCGGCAAGAGCCCGCAGGACGCCCTGGACACCGCCCAGTCGAGCGCGCAGAAGGGCTAGGAACGGCATGACCATCGCCCGGGTCGACCGTCCGCGGCGGGCTCCGGCCGCCGCGGCGGGGGCGAGCGGCTCCGACGCCGTGTCCCTGCGCCGCCGGCAGCGGCGCAGGAGCCGCCTCACCGCGCTCGCCTTCGTGACGCCCCTGCTCGCCTATCTCGCCGCGTTCTACGTCTATCCGCTCTACCGCAATCTCGATCTGAGCCTGCGCGACTACACCGTCCGGTCGTTCGTGGCGGGGGACGCGCCGTTCTCCGGATGGGACAACTTCCGTACCGTCCTGGACGATCCGACGTTCGGTCCGGCCATGCGGCACACGATGGTCTTCACCTTCGTGTCGATCGCCTTCCAGTACGTCATCGGGCTGGCCCTCGCGGTCTTCTTCAACCGGCACTTCAGGCTCTCCACGGTGTTGCGGGCACTGTTCCTCATCCCGTGGCTGCTGCCGCTGATCGTGTCGGCGTCGACGTGGTCGTGGATGTTCAACAGCGAGTCGGGAGTGGTGAACTACTTCCTGCACTTCTTCGGCGTCGACCCGGTCGGCTGGCTGACCTCGCCGGACTGGGCGCTGACCTCGGTGATCGTCGCCAACATCTGGATCGGCATCCCGTTCAACCTGGTCATCCTCTACAGCGGCCTGCAGAACATCCCCGCGGAGTTGTACGAGGCTGCGTCCCTGGACGGGGCGAGCACCTGGCAGCAGTTCCGCCGGATCACGTTTCCGCTGCTGCGCCCGGTGTCGGCGATCACCCTGCTCCTCGGGCTCGTCTACACCCTCAAGGTCTTCGACCTGATCTGGATCATGACCAAGGGCGGCCCCGGCGACGCCTCGTCGACCCTGGCGACATGGTCGTACCAGCTCGGTTTCGGCACGCTGCTGCCCAAGTTCGGCCCCGGGGCCGCGGTGGGCAACCTCCTCATCCTCATCGCCCTCGTCTTCGGGCTGCTGTACATCCGCGTCCAGAGGAGGCAGGAGGCGTGAAATCCCTTACGCACACTCGCCGTTACACGCTGATCGGGCTCGTCCTCACCGCACTGATGCTGTTCCCGGTGTACTGGATGCTGAACGTGTCCCTCACCCCGCAGCAGGACATGCGCAAGGACCCGCCCGACCTGTTCCCGCTGCACCCGACCTTCGAGGGCTACCGGGCCGTCCTGGACGACCAGTTGCCCTACCTCGGCACCAGCCTGCTGATCGGCCTGGGCACGGTCGCCCTTACCCTCGTCCTGGCCGCCCCGGCCGGCTACTCCCTGGCGAAACTCCGCCCGCGCGGCGGCGGCGCGCTGGGCCTCGGCCTGCTGATCGCGCAGATGGTCCCCGGGATCGTCATGGCGATGGGCTTCTACGGCATCTTCCTGGACCTCGGTCTGCTCAACTCCTGGTGGGGGCTGATCATCGCGGACTCCACCATCGCCGTGCCGTTCGGCGTCATGATCTTCACGGCGTTCATGTCGGGCATCCCCGGCGAGCTCATCGCCGCGTCCCGCATCGACGGGGCCGGCACCTTCCGCACCTTCTGGTCGGTCGTCCTGCCGGTGAGCCGCAACGCCCTGGTCACCGTCTCGCTGTTCAGCTTCCTGTGGGCCTGGTCCGACTTCGTCTTCGCCAACACCCTTGACGGCGGCGGCGATCTGCGGCCGATCACCCTCGGCATCTACAAGTACATCGGCAACAACAACCAGGAGTGGAACGCGATCATGGCCACCGCCGTCGTCGCGTCCGTCCCCGCAGCGGTCCTGCTGGTCCTCGCTCAGCGCTATGTGGCCGCGGGTGTGACCGCGGGCGCCGTGAAGGACTGAGATCCCAGAGGTCGACGTCCCCGAGGACCGACCTACCGGAGGGCCGGCCCACCGGAGGGCCGCCCCCTCCATCCCCCCATCCTCCCCGAGGAGATATCTGTCATGAGCCGCACAAGACCGCCCGTCCCCGCACGTCTGACGGCCGTACTGGGCGCCGCCGCACTCACCGCGGCAGCGCTGGCCACCGCCGCCCCCGCCCAGGCGGCCCCGACCGCCTCCACCACACTCGTCGTCAACGCCGACCAGACCCTGCGTGCGGTCACCCATGTGGCCACCGGCAGCCTCTACGGCCTCGCGGACGCGAGCACCCCGTCCGACAGCCTGGTGACCCCGCTCAAGCCGAACACCTTCGTCCAGATGGCCCCGGGCGGCTCCCAACTCCCCAACGGTGAACCCAAGCCCGCCGGCGACGCGTTGGTCGTGGCATCCAAGGCGGCGCGGGCCGGCGCCAAGGTCGTCGTACGCATGCCGGACTGGTATCCGAACTTCCCGTACAAGTGGGTGAGTTGGAGCGACTGGCTGTCGGCCGTGGACAAGCAGGTCGCGTCGGTGCAGGCCTCCTCGGCCACCAACGTCGCCGCCTACGAACTGTGGAACGAACCGGACTGGACGTGGGACACGACAAACGCCGGTGCCTTCGACGCCGGTTGGGCACGGACGTACAAGGAGGTCCGGGCCAAGGACACCAAGACGCCGATCCAGGGCCCGAGTTACTCGGCGTGGAACCAGTCCTGGATGAGCACGTTCCTCACCGACGCCAAGGCGAGCGGCACGGTGCCGGACATCATCGCCTGGCACGAGCTGCAGGGTTCGGCGAACATCGCCTCGCACGTCTCCGCGTACCGGGCCCTGGAGAGCAGCCTCGGCATCAGCCCGCGGCCGATCGCGATCGAGGAGTACGGCACCACGAGCGAGGTCGGCGTGCCCGGACCGCTGGTGGGCTACGTCGCCAAGTTCGAGCGGGCGGGCGTGCACGACGCGGAGCTGGCTTTCTGGAACCACTACGGCACCCTCGGCGACACACTGACCGACACCGGCGGCTCGCCCAACGGCTCGTACTGGCTCTACAAGTGGTACGGCGACATGTCCGGGAACATGCTGGTCACCACTCCCCCGGCGCAGACGGGTATCGACGGCGCGGCCTCCCTCAACAGTGCGGGCAACCAGGTCAGCGTCATCTTCGGCGGCGGCGCCGGTTCAAGCGCCGTGCAGGTCAAGGGACTCGGATCGCTGTCGGCGTTCGGCGGCACCGTGCACGCGAAGCTGGAGTACACGCCGTCGAAGGGCCGTACGACCGCGGTGTCCGGGCCGGTGACCATCTCGGACGCCGACTACACCGTCTCGAACGGCTCGATCACCGTACCCGTGACGACCAATGCCTCCGACGGCTATCACCTGGTGGTCACGCCGAGCGGAACCTCGTCCTCACTGGCCGGTACCTACCAGATCACCAACAAGAACAGCGCTCTCGCCCTCGACACCTCGGGTGCGGGCACGGCGCAGGGCACGTCGGTGGTCCAGGCGACGTCGAGCACGGGCAGCAGCCAGTCGTGGACCCTCACCGCCGCCGGATCCGGCCTCTACAAGATCAGCAACAAGGCGAGCGGGCTGCTGCTGGGCATCGACTCCATGAGCACGGCGGACGGCGGCAAGGCCCTGATCTGGGGTGACAACGGCACCGCCGACCACCTCTGGCAGCTCATCCCGTCCGGCGACGGCTACTACAAGATCGCCAACTACAACAGCGGTCTGCTGCTCGGCGTGAACGGCATGAGCACGTCGTCGGGGGCCCAGGTGCTGCAGTGGGACGACAACGGCACGGCGGACCACCTGTGGAAGCTGACGTCCCGGTGAGTCACTTCTCCCGGCCGGTGAGCCGGGCGAGGCTGTCGCGGAAGTCGGCCGTCCGGAAGGACTGTTCCTCGGCGGACGTGGCGTAGTCGAGGGTGGCGAGCACCGCGCGTTCCAGGTGCATGTTCAGGACGCGTTTGGTGCTCTCCGCCGCCTGCCTCGGCAGCTCCGCGATGCGTTTGGCACAGGCCGTCGCCTCGGCCAGCGGGTCGGCCACCACATGGTTGGCCAGCCCCAGGGCGACGGCCTTCTCCGCCGGGATACGTGCGCCGGTGAGGGCGTACTCCTTGGCGAGCAGCAGGCTGGTGTGCAGGGGCCAGGTGAGCGGCCCGCCGTCGGCGGCGACCAGGCCGACCTGGACGTGCGGATCGGCGAGATAGGCGGTCTCGGCCATGTAGACCATGTCGCTCAGCGCCAGCAGACTGCAACCGAGCCCCACCGCGGGCCCGTTGACGGCGGCGACGACGGGAACCCGGCAGCGGACCATGCCGAGGACGATCTCGCGGCCATGGGCGATGGTGCGGGAGCGCAGGTCGGGATCCTGCCGGATCTCGTCGAGGTAGGCGAAGTCTCCGCCCGCCGAGAACGCCTTTCCCGCTCCGGTGAGGACGGCCGCTCGGGCGTCACGGTCGTCGGCCAACCGGGGCCAGAGCCGGGCGAGGCCGGTGTGGAGCGGGTCGTTGACGGCATTGAGGGCGTCGGGGCGGTTGAGGGTGATGAACCGCAGGGCGCCCTCGGCACGGACCTCGATCTCGTCCGGCATGCCGTACATGTTCTGACTTTCCGTCATGTCAGGCTCCCAGTCCGAGGATCCGCGAGGCGATGATGTTCTTCTGGATCTGCGAGGTGCCGCCCATCACGCTCTGCGCGCGGCTGTAGAGGTAGGCGTGCAGAAGGTCGGGGTCGCCGGCGCCGCCGACGGCCAACGCGGCGTGGCCGACCGTCTGTTCCGTCCAGGTCATGAGCAGCTTGTCGAGAGAGCCCTCGGGGCCGTGCGAGACACCGTCGAGCTGTTCGGACAGCCGTCGGCGTACGTGCAGGCGCAGCATCTCCGTCTCCACGACGGCCCAGGCGAGTTCGGGCGGCGGGGAGCCCTCCGTGCGGGCGGCGAGTTCGCGGACGAGTGTGCCGTAGCGGGCGGAGAAGCCGAGGGTCGAGGGTTCTCGTTCGTGGCCGACGACGGTCATCGCCAGGGCCCAGCCCTCCCCCGGCGCGCCGATCATCTGGTCGGCGGGCACCGTCGCGCCGTCGAAGAGGACCTGGCCGAACTCCTTGGTCACCCCGCTCATCATCTTCAACGGGCGCTGCTCGATGCCGGGTTGGTCCATGGAGACGATGAACGCGGAGATGCCCTTGTGCCGGGGTGCCTCCGGGTCGGTGCGGGCCAGGAGCAGGCACCAGTCGGCGACATCGGAGTAACTGGTCCAGATCTTGTGGCCGTTGACCACATAACGGTCGCCGTCGCGGGTGGCCGTGGTGGTGAGGGAGGCGAGGTCGGAACCGGCGCCGGGTTCGCTGAAGCCCTGGCACCAGCGTTCGGTGCCGTCGATCATGCCGGGGAGGAAGCGGCGCCGCAGTTCCTCGCTGCCGTGCCGGCCGAGACCCTGCACGAGGTAGCCGAGGCTGGGGCGGGCCGGGGCGCCGGCGCGGGCGAGCTCCTCGTCGAGGATGACGTCGTAGACGGGCGGGAGTTCGTGGCCCCCGTACTTCTTGGGCCAGGAGAGTCCGAAGAATCCTGCCGCGTGCAGGGCGCGGTGCCATTCGCCCTGGCGGGCCCAGTACTCGTCGCCCGCGGTGGGGAAGGTGCCGGCCCGTTCGGCCAGCCAGCTGCGCAGCCGGCCGCGGAACGCGGCTTCCTCGGGCGCGTCACGAAAGTCCACAGTCGATCTCCTCCAGGCGGACGGGGAACAGGTCGGCGGAGACGAGCGCCCGGCGGAGGTGGACGTGGGCGAGGCATTCCCAGGTGTTGCCGATGCCGCCGTGCACCTGGACCGCGGTCTCGCACACGGTGCGGGCGGATCGGGTGCAGTACAGCTTGGCGATGCGGGCGGCGCGGAGCGCCTCGGCTGCGGGCAGTTCGTCGACGGCCCAGGCTGCGTGTCTCAGGACGCTGATCGAGCCCTCGATGAGGGCCAGTCCCTCGGCGAGCAGGTGCGCGACGGCCTGGTAGGAGCCGATCGTACGGCCGTACTGCTCGCGGATCTTGGCGTAGTCGCAGGCGAGGGCGTGGGCGCCGCGGGCCGTGCCGACGAGGTCGGCGGAGGTGGCGACGAGGGCCAACGCGCGCCAGGAGTCGGCGCTTTCGTCAGGCAGGGTGCCGAGCTGCTCGGGGGTGCCGCTCAGCCGGGCGTCGAGGCGGGTCAGGTCGGTGCCGTGAACAAGAGGGCCGTTCTCGTCGGACAGGACGCGGTTGCCGTCGAGGGAGACGGCCCGTCGCATGCCGCGCGCGTCCCGCGCTCGCCCGTCGACGGCGATCGTCGCCGAGCGGACCTCCGGGGCCAGGTCATCGGCGAGAACGGGTCCGAGATACGGCACGTCGACGAGCCCTCGTCCGAACTCCTCGACGACCAGGGCGACTTCGACTCCGGACGCCCCGTCGGAGCGCAGTGCCCGCCAGCCGGTGGCCTCGACCGCCTTCTCCAGTCGGGCGATCCGGTCGGCGTCGTCCAGGTCGAAGACCGACCCGGGGCCCAGATCGCCGGCCAACTTGGCGGCCGCGTCACGGAGTTGACGTTGCTCAGCTGTCAGACGTACGTCCATCGCGCTCCTTGAGAGCCTGCTCCTTGACGGCCTGTTCCTTGAGTGCCTGTTCCTTGAGGACGCGCCGCAGCACCTTTCCGGAGGGCAGGCGCGGGATCTCGCTCACGAACTCCACCCGGCGCGGCCGTTTGTAGGAGGCCAGGCGGCTGCCGACCAGTTCGACGAGTTCGTCGGACTCGACCGGGCCGGAGCGCCGGACGGCCGCGACGACGGCCTCCCCGTCCGCCCCGTCGGGGACGCCGAAGACCGCGCAGTCGGCGACAGCGGGATGGCCGTGCAGCACGGCCTCGACCTCGGCGGGGGCGACCTGGAAGGCCCGCACCTTGATCATCTCCTTGGAGCGGTCGGTGAGGTGGACCCAGCCGTCCGCGTCCAGGCTGCCGACGTCGCCGGTGCGGTACCAGCCGTCGTGGAGGGCGTCCGCCGTGGCCTCGGCCGGTAGATACCCGGCCATGAGGGACTCGGCGCGCACCTCGATCTCCCCGGTCTCGCCCGGCCCGACGGGATCCCCGCTCTCCAGCGACACCACGCGCATCTCCACCCCGGGCACGGGGCGCCCGGGGGTGTCCAGCCGGGCCCCGTCGAGCGGGTTGCAGGCGATGACGGGCAGTTCGCTCGCCCCGTACGCGGGCACCCAGCCCACTCCGGTCCGGCGCGTGACCGTCTCGGCGATGTTCGGCGTCACCGGCGTCGCGCCCCACATGATGAACCGCAGGGACGAGAGGTCGTATCTCTCCAGCTTCGGGTGGGAGGCGATGGCGAGCGCGATGGGGGCGACCGCCATCTCGACCGTGATGCGGTCGAGTTCGATGTGGTGCAGCAGCCGGTCGAGGTCGAAGCGGCGGTGCAGGCGCAGCCAGGCGCCCACTTCCAGGGCCGTGACGATGTTGAGCAGGCCGAGGATGTGGGAGGGCGGTGTCGCGATCTGGATACGGTCGTTCGCGGTGAGTCGGAGGGCGGTTCTCCAGTGGTCCACGGCGGCGGCGAGGGACGCGTGTGTGTGGCGTACCGCCTTGGGCATGCCGGTGGTGCCCGAGCTGAACACCAGCACGGCGTCGGCCCGGGGGTCGGGCGCCACGGGGGTGGCCCCGCCGGGTGCGAGCGGCTCGTCGAGGTGCAGCATCGGCATGAGCCCGGCCAGTACGGGGTGGTCCCCGATCGCATGGGCCGGCTCGGTGATGTCCAGGGCGTGTTCGACCTCGCCCCGCTTCCACGCCGGGCTGAGCAGGACCACCGCCGCGCCCAGGCGCCACACGGCCTGGACGGCGATCACGAACTCGGGCCGGTTGGAGGACATGAGAGCGACCCGGTCCCCCGCCCGTACGCCCCGACGGGCCAGCACCCCGGCCAGCCCGTCGGCGAGGGCGGTCAGTTCGGCCCGGCCGTACTCCCGGTCCTCGAAGACCAGCGCGGCCCGTTCGCTCATCTCTCGCCCCCACCCGTTGAGAGGGTCCCATCTCATTGATGAGAATAGTATTCTCACTTCGATAGAACCTTGATACCAGAGCTCGAGGAGGGCGTCCATGGCGAGCCCCGCCCTGTTCCGGCGCGCGACCGTCGTCAAGATCGTCCAGGAGACCGCCGACGCGCGGACCTTCGTGCTGGACCCGCACGACGGCCCGTTCGCGTATCAGGCCGGGCAGTTCTGTGTCTTCCGGGTGCGGGTGGACGGCCGGGACCTGCTCCGCTCCTACTCCATGTCGAGCGCCCCGGAGATCGACGCCGACCTGATGACGACGGTCAAACGGGTCCCCGGCGGCAAGGTCTCCAACTGGCTGATCGACCACGTCGACGAGGGCGACGAACTCGAACTCACCCAGCCTCGCGGCCTGTTCTGTCTGCGCCCGGCCACCACGCCGCTGCTCGGCTTCAGCGGCGGCAGCGGGATCACCCCGATCCTCTCCCTCACCAAGAGCGTTCTCACCTGCACCGACCGCAGCGTCCGGCTGCTGTGCGCCGACCGGGACCCGGACTCGGCCATCTTCCGCACGCTGCTGGACGACCTGACCGTGTGCCATCCCGGGCGGCTGACCGTCGTACGGCATCTCGATGCCAGGGGCGGGTTCCTCACCCCGGAGGCGATACGGGAGTTCGTCGGGGCCGACGGAGACGCGGACGCGTACGTCTGTGGGCCGGAGCCCTTCATGGACCTGGTGGAGTCGGCGCTGCCGGGGCCGGGGCGAGTGTTCGGCGAGCGGTTCGGCGGCGGTGCGACGGCGCCCGCCCCCGCTCCCGCTCCCGCGGTGAACGGGACGCCCGTGCAGCCCCCGCAGGAGACCGGCACCGTCACCATCCTGCTCGGCAACAAGCGCGTCTCGGTGCCCAAGCATCCGAACGAGACGCTGCTGCAGAGCGCCCGAAGGGCCGGGCTCGCCCCGCCGTTCTCCTGCGAGGCGGGCAACTGCGCCACCTGCATGGCCAAGTTGACCGAGGGCAGCGCGACGATGCGTGTGAACGACGCCCTGACGGAGGAGGAGGTGGCCGAGGGCTACGTCCTCACCTGCCAGGGCGTGCCCGACGAGGGGTCAGTCACCGTCCACTACGAGTGAGCCGTGCTCGCCCAGCCGGGGCGGGGGCCGGTGGGCGGGTTCGTAGCCGACGACCCTCACCGGGCCGGCGACCAGACGGTAGTCGCCGGCCCGCACGATCATCTCCGGCGTGGCCTCCAGGGCCTCGGGCAGGGTGCGCACGGCCGCCGCGGCGATGCCGAGCGGGCGCAACCTGGCCTCCCAGCCCTTGGCGGTGTCGGCGGCCAGGGCGCGTGTGACGACCGCGAGGACCTCGTCACGGCGGGCGGCCCGCTCGGCCATCGTCGGGAAGCCGGCGATGCCGGCCTCGGCGGCGAAGGTCTTCCAGAAGCCGTCATGAGTGACGAACAGCGCCAAGTGCCCTTCCGCGGTGGGGAAGAGCTGGGCCGGCACATAGTACGAGTGCGCGCCGTGGGCCATGCGGCGCGGTTCCACGCCGTCGTTCAGGTAGGCCGACGCCCGGTAGTTGAGCTGAGCGAGCATCACATCCCGTAGCGCGATGTCGACTTGGCCTCCGCGTCCGGAGACGATCTGGGCGAGCAGGCCCAACGCGGCCGTCAGGCCCGCCGAGTTGTCGACGGAGGAGTACCCGGGCAGAGTCGGCGGCCCGTCGGGGTCGCCGGTCAGCGCGGCGACGCCGGTCGCGGCCTGGATGATGTAGTCGAAGGCCGGGTCGTCGCCCCCCTCCAGCCCGTATCCGGTGAGGGCGACGCAGACGAGCCGCTCGTTGAAGCGGCGCAGACTGTCGTACGTCAGCCCCAGGCGCCGTATCACCGACGGCTTGAGGTTGACCAGCAGCGCATGTGCGTCGGTCGCCAACTCGCCGAGTTTTTCCCGCCCTTGCCCGGTGGTGAGGTCGAGGCGGATGCTGCGCTTGTTGCGGTTGAGGCTGGCGAAGTAGGCGTCGCCCACCTGGCGGGAGAGGTCGCCGCCGGGCGGCTCGACCTTGGTGACCTCGGCTCCGAGGTCGGCCAGGAGCATCGTGGCGAAGGGTCCCGCGAGGATGTGTCCGACCTCGAGGATGCGGAGACCGGCGAGCGGTCCGGGAGTCACCTGAGCTCCGCTGCGAGGCTCGCGATCATCTCGCGGGTACGGCGCTTGGAGGCCACGAGTGCGTCGCGGTCGTCGCCGATCGGCAGCAGCCGCACGGACAGGTCGGTGACCCCGGCGTCCGCGAACCGCTTGAACCGGGCCGCGATGGCCGCCTCGTCGCCCGCGGCGCACAGGTCGCCGACGTCCTTGGCGTCGCCGTAGTCCAGCAGCCGTTGGTAGTTGGGCGAGATCTCGGCCTCTCCGAGAATGCGGTTCGCACGCTCGCGGGCCGCGTCGACCTCCGAGGGGCGGCACAGGCAGACCGGGATGCCGGCGACGATCCGCGGGGCCGGGCGTCCGGCGGCCTCGGCGGCCTTGGAGATGCGGGGAACGACGTGTTCGGCGACCGCGCGTTCGTCCGCCATCCACAGCAGGGTTCCGTCGGCCCGCTCCCCCGCGAGCCGCAGCATGACCGGTCCCAGGGCCGCCACGAGGATCGGCAGCGGGGCGACGGGGGCGAGGTCGAGGGGGTTGTGCACGGTGTAAGTGGCGTTCTCGACGTCGATGGGGCCGGGGCCGCGGCGGGCCGCGTCCAGGACGTCGAGGTAGTCGCGGGTGAGACCGGCCGGGCGCTCATAGGGCAGGCCGAGCATGTCCTCGATGATCCAGTGGTGCGAGGGGCCGACGCCCAGCGCCAGCCGCCCGCCCGCCGCGGCCTGCGCGGACAGGGCCTGACGGGCGAGGGCGATCGGATGCTGCGCCTGCAGGGGTACGACGGCGGTGCCCAGCTCGATGCGGCTGGTCCGTGCGCCCATCAGGGTCACGGCGGTCAACGCGTCGAAGTCTGTCGGGACTTGGGGAATCCAGGCCGTGTCCATCCCGGCGCTCTCGGCCCACTGCGCGTCCGCGATCAACCGCGAGACCTTGCGCACGGAGTCCCCCCGCTCGGCCCCGATCATCACACCGATCCGCACGTTCCCTCCAGGTGTCCGAAACTCAGGGTGAGGCCGGGCTCGCCGTCAACGCGCGCACCTCGGCGACCACGACGTCCAGGGGGGTGCCGGTGGGGAAAACCCCCGCGGCGCCCGCGGCCTTCAGACGCGGCACGTCCGCCGGGGGGATCGTGCCGCCGACGACGACCGTGATGTCACCGGCGTCCGCGGCCCGCAGCCCCGCCACCGTCCGGGCCGTGAGCGCGAGATGCGCGCCGGACAGCATGCTCAGGCCGACCATCGCCACGTCCTCCTGGACGGCGGTGGCCACGATGTCGTCGACGCGCTGGCGGATGCCGGTGAAGACGACCTCGAAGCCGGCGTCGCGCAGCGCCCGCGCCACGATCTTGGCGCCACGGTCGTGGCCGTCGAGACCGGGCTTGGCGATCAGAATCCGGGTCCCCATCAGAACACCACCGGTTGCTGGAACTCGCCCCAGACGTCCTTGAGCGCCGCGACCATCTCGCCGACCGTGCAGTAGGCGCCCGCGCAGTCGATGAGGGGACCCATCAGGTTGTCGGTGCCCTCGGCGGCGCGGGAGAGGGCGGCGAGGCGGGCGCGGACGGCGGCCGGGTCGCGTTCGGCCTTGACACGGGCGAGCCGTGTGAGCTGCAACTCGCGTCCTTTGGCGTCGAGTTCGTAGGTGGCGACGTCGGGGGCCGGTTCGTCCTCGGCGACGAAGCGGTTGACACCGATGACGGGCCGGGTGCCCGCCTCCACCTCCTGATGGATCCGGTAGGCCTCGTCGGCGATGAGCCCCTGCAGATAGCCGTCCTCGATCGCCCGGACCATGCCGCCGTGCTGCTCCAGGTCCGCCATGATCCCGACGATCCGTTCCTCGGTGGCATCGGTGAGCGCCTCGACGAAGTACGAGCCGCCGAGCGGGTCGGCCACGCGGGCGACGCCGGTCTCGTGGGCGAGGATCTGCTGGGTCCGCAGGGCGAGGGTCGTCGACTCCTCGCTCGGCAGCGCGAACGGTTCGTCCCAGGCAGCCGTGAACATCGACTGGACCCCGCCGAGTACGGAGGCCAGCGCCTCGTAGGCGACGCGGACGGTGTTGTTGCGGGCCTGTGGGGCATAGAGCGAAGCGCCGCCGGCCACGCAGCCGAAGCGGAACATGGCCGCCTTGTCGGAGCCGGCGCCGTAGCGCTCCCGCACGATGGTCGCCCAACGCCTGCGTCCGGCACGGTACTTGGCGATCTCCTCGAAGAAGTCACCGTGCGTGTAGAAGAAGAAGGAGACCTGCGGGGCGAACTGATCGATCGTCATACGGCCGCGCTGAAGCACGGTGTCGCAGTACGTCACCCCGTCGGCGAGGGTGAACGCCATCTCCTGGACGGCGTTGGCACCCGCGTCCCGGAAGTGCGCGCCGGCCACCGAGATCGCGTTGAACTTCGGCACCTCGGCGGCGCAGAACTCGATAGTGTCGGCGATCAGCCTGAGTGAAGGCGCGGGCGGCCAGATCCAGGTGCCGCGGGAGGCGTACTCCTTGAGAATGTCGTTCTGGATGGTGCCGGTGAGCTTCGCACGGGGCACTCCCCTGCGTTCGGCGGCGGCGACATAGAAGGCGAGCAGGATCGCCGCCGTGCCGTTGATGGTGAAGCTGGTGCTGATCCGGTCCAGGGGGATGCCCTCGAAGAGCACCTCCGCGTCGGCCAGGGTGTCCACGGCGACACCGACCCGCCCGACCTCCTCGCTCACCTCGGGGTCGTCGGAGTCGTAGCCGCACTGGGTGGGCAGGTCGAGCGCGACCGAGAGACCGGTTCCGCCCTGCTCCAGCAGATAGCGGTAGCGCCGGTTGGACTCCTCGGCGGTGCCGAACCCCGAGTACTGCCTGAGCGTCCACAGTCGCCCCCGGTACCCGGAGGCGTAGTTGCCGCGCGTGAACGGGAACACGCCCGGCTCGGGCGGCTCGGCAGCCCGGTCCGCCGGTCCGTAGACCAGCTTGAGCGGGATGCCGGAAGAAGTCTGGGCGAAGTCATTCATCGCCGGATACGGTACTTGCGACAAAAGAGAATGCCAATACCGCAGGCGAGAATGGCTATGCTTGCCTGATGGATCCGACCGGTGTCGACGAAGGGCTGTCGCTCAGCGGCGACGGACGCCCCGAAGCCCCCGTGCGCGGTCTCTTCCTCGACGACTGGCACGACACCGATCCGGCCGCCGCAGCGCATCGGCTGCGCGAGTGTCTGCCGCTCGGCATCGGGATCGCGACCCGCCGGCCGCCTGATCGACTGGGCCCGCTGCTGGAGCAGCTGACCCTGACGCTGGTAGGCCCTCAGGTGGACTCGGACGACCGGCGCCTGGTGTCCGTGGAGGACCCGGAGAAGGCTTACGAGGAACTGACCCACGCCGTCGAACGGCACCCGCGGGCGAGCCTCGCCCTGGGACAGCTCCTCCGGCAGACCCCGGCCCTCGGCACTCTGCAAGGCCTGGCGGCGGAGGCGGCGACGTACTCGATGCTCCTGGGCGGAACCGAGTTCGCGGCCTGGCTGGCCGGGCGGGAGAAGCGCCCTGCCCCCGCCGAGCACGCGCCCCTCGTTCGCGTGGACCGGGTCGGCGGCAGGCTGTCGATCCTGCTCGACCGACCGAACCGGCGCAACGCGTTCAGCTTCCGGATGCGGGAGGAGCTGTACGAGGCCCTGGAGCCGGCCGCCCTCGACAGCACCGTCGACGAGGTCGAACTGACCGGTGCCGGGCCGGTGTTCTCCAGTGGCGGTGATCTCGCCGAGTTCGGCTCCGCCCGGGACCTCGTGGCCGCGTATCTTGTGCGACTGGATCGGGCGCCGTGGCGGTTGATCGACCGGATGCGGGACCGGGTGACGGTCCGGGTGGGTGGCGGAGCCGTCGGTGCGGGGATCGAGATGGCCGCTTTCGCGGGGCGAGTGGTGGCCTCTCCGCAGGCGTTCTTCCAGTTGCCCGAGGTGGAGATGGGACTCGTGCCGGGGGCGGGCGGGACGGTCAGTGTGCCGCGGCGGATCGGACGGTGGCGGGCGGCCTGGATGATGCTGAGCGGATCCCGGATCGACGTCGCCACGGCCCTGCGATGGGGGTTGGTGGACGAGGTCGACGACCATGAACGGTGACGGGCTGCTGCTGCGGGATGTGGAGCGCCGTCCCTCACCGCATCCGGTCGACGTCCGCATCCGCGCCGGTGCCGTCGCCGAGATCGGGCCTCACCTCGCGCCCTTGGACGACGAGTGCGGCGTACCACGACGAGGTGGTCCACGGGGATCTGGAGGCCGTGGCGCCGAGGCCGGCCAGTCGATGAGCGGGGCTCGGGGGCGGGGACCGGCGGCAGTGCTATGTCACATACCACTGACAGCCACCGGCGTATGCTCACCGATCCCGCCCGCGGATCTCGGGCAGCAGACAGCGCGCCGATCTGCCCCGGATCGCCCCCGCCCAGAGTCCGGCCCCGTAGGCGAGGTCGTCGAGGCGCCGGGCGAGCAGGAAGCGGATCGGGTCCACCTGCGGGGCACAGCGCCGGTGTTCGAGCAGTCCGTCGGTGAGTGCGGCGAGCAGCGTCGCCCGGCGTGCCCGGCGGGAGACCAGACAACTCGCGGCGGTCAGCGGCCACCAGTGCCGTAGCAGCAGGGCCGATGTCTGTTCCGCGGTGGCGGCGAGGCCCAGGCCGGTCAGGGAGGCCGCGAGCCGCCATGGGGCGGCGGCGCCCTTGGTCACGTCGCGGGTGTAGCCCCGGGCCACGTCCGTGGCCACCGCGGCGGCCACGGGTAGGGACCACCGCCGTTGCGCCAGCAGGGCGGCCGCCACCGTCGCCGCCCAGGGGGTGAGGACGGCCGGGGCGATCGCCGTCCCGTGCCGTTGGGCGAGTGCGTGTGCTCCGCTGCCGTAATACGCCTTGCGTGCGGCCCAGTCGGCAAGGCCGGCGCGGTGGTCGTGGCGGACGGTGACCGCGGGGTCGTAGCGGATGCGTCGGCCCTCGGCGGCCAGTCGCCAGACCAGGTCCACGTCCTCGCCGACGCGCAGGCTCTCGGTGAATCCGGCGCCCAGAGCGTCGATGCGTGCGACCAGGCAGGCGCTCGGGACCCACGACGCACGCGAGCGTGGGTGCACGAGGGCGGGGTGCGGGCCGAGGTCGAGGGACGAGCGAGCCGCTTCGTATCTCGACAGCCAGCCCGGGCCGGCGTCCGTCAGGCCCAGGACGCGGGGGGCCACCATGGCCAACCGGGGGTCGTGGAAGTGCCGCAGCAGCATCCGCAGGGTGTCGGCGCCGAGGACCACGTCGGAGTCGACGAAGGCCACGTAAGGGGTACGGACCTGTCGCAGGCCGCTGTTGCGGGCTGCCGCCGGGCCGCGGTTGTGGTCGAGGACGATCAGCCGGGCACCATGGCGGGCGGCGACGCGGGCCACGGCGAGGGGGGCTCGGGAGCCGTCGTCGACCACGATCACCGGCGCCTGCGCGGCGATGCTGCCCAGCAGGCGGTCCAGCTCCCTCGGGCGGTCCTTGACGGGTACGACGACCGTCACCAACGCCTGCTCCAGGGGCGGGAGTTCGGATGCGACGGGGTGGGCCATCCCCAGGGCGACGAGCCGGTTCGCGAGGCGGACGGCGGCGGGGGTGTCGAGATGGATGCGCCGGTCGTTCACGAGCGGTTCGGCGCGGGCCGACAGTCGCACCAGGCGGGGCGGGCTGCCGCCGACGAGGACGCGGCCGTTGTCGTACCGCCGTGTCTGCTGCCCGAGTTGGACCACGGACCCGATCGGCAGAACTGGCCCGGCGGTCTCGTCGACCGGCGTGGCGGTCATCCGCGGAAGCCTCCCTCGGCGCTCATGACGGAGCCGTTGGCGACGCCGCCGTGGAGGGAACAGCAGTAGGCGATGAGGGAGGCGACCTCGTCCGGTTCGATGAGGCGGCCCTGGAGTTGGGAGTCGGTGAAGGCGTCGACGTCGTCCAGGCCGTAGAGGGCGGCGGTGGCCTGGAGCATGGCGGTGCGGGTCGAGCCCGGGGAGACGGCCACGGCGGTGACGCCGGTGTTGACGAGGTCGGCGGCGAGACCGCGGACCAGGCCGACGACGGCGTGCTTGGCGGCGCCGTAGCCGCTGAGGTGGAACAGGCCGCGGGTGCCGGCGGCCGAGGCGACGGCGACGAAGCGGCAGCCGCTCGGGGCGGGTCCGGCGAGGAAGTGCGGGACGCAGGCGGCGGCGGTGTTCCAGACGCCGAGAACGTCGATCTCGAACAGGGTGCGCAGGTCGGCCTCGGGGGTCTCCCACAGGGGTTGTCCGCCGGTGATGACGGCCGCCGCGGCGACGGCGGCGTCCAGGCGGCCGAACGTCTCGACGGCGGTGGCGGCGGCCTGCTCCAGTGCGCGCCGGTCGCGTACGTCGGAGATCTCGATGCGCACCTGGTCGGGGTGTTCGGCGGCGAGTTTCTCCAGCTCCTCGCGGGTCGCGAGAGCGTAGCTCACGCCGGGGCCGCGGTCGGGGCCGTTGCCGGCGCAGCTGTCCAGGGCGAGAACGGCGTATCCCTGTGCGCAGAGGGCGCGTACTGTGGCGGCGCCGATGCCACGGGCCGCGCCGGTCACCAGGGCCACGCGCGCGGTCACCGGTGTGCTCGCTCGGGTCGGAGACGGGTGGAGACGTCGGCGACCAGGGCGTCGAAGAGCCGGGCGCCCTCCTCGGCCGTCGCGGTGGTCGGATCGCCCAGCACGCCGGAGGGGGACACGGCGGCGACGCCTCCGGTGCGGAGGGCGGGCATCAACTCCCGTAGGGGCGTCGTGTTTCCGGGGCGCGCCCGGTCCATGCGGACGAGTTCCGGGGTCAGATGGAGCAGCAGCGAGGTCTCGGTGTGCCCGGCGTGCGCGTCGCCGCCCTCGGGAAAGCAGGGCACCCACTCCACGTCCCGCCCCTCGTCCACCAGCTGGGTGACGGCGTCGATGAGGCATCTCACGTTGCCGCCATGGCCGTTGACGAACACGACCCGCCCGGCCCACAGGGCGAGCGAGCGCCCGAGCTCCAGGAGTGCGAACCGCAGGGCCTCGTTGCCGAGGGACATCGTGCCGGGGAAGCCCTGGTGTTCCCCGCTGGCCGCGTACACGACCGGCGGTGCGACGACCACCTCTTCCCGCAGCCCCCGTGCCACGCCGTGCGCGACGGAGTCGGCGATGCGGGTGTCGGTGTCCAACGGCAGGTGGGGGCCGTGCTGTTCGAAGGAGCCGAGCGGCACCAGGACGAGCGGGCGGTCCGGTACATCGGTCCAGGCGAGGCGGGAGAGTTCCGTTCTCATGGGCACTCTGCAGCGCTTGCCGGGTGACGCGTGAAGCCGGCAGGAATCAGTACGTCGTCCGGGGTGAGGTCGTGGACGGAGGAGCGGCCGAGGCCGCGCAGGGTCGAGTCGATGCCGCCGGCCATGATGTCGAGAACGTTCTCGACGCCGGCCTGGCCCGCGGCCGCGAGCCCCCACAGATAGGCGCGGCCGATGAGCACCGCGCGGGCGCCGAGGGCGAGGGCCTTCACGACGTCGCTGCCGCGCCGGATGCCGCCGTCGAGCAGCACCTCCACCTGGTCGCCCACCGCCTCCGCCACGGCGGGCAGCATGCGGATGGGCGCCGGGGTGGTGTCGAGGTTGTTGCCGCCGTGGTTGGACACGGAGAGGGCGGTGACGCCGAGGTCCACGGCGCGGCGGGCGTCGTCGACGCGGGAGATGCCCTTGAGGAGGAAGGGGCCCTGCCATTCGTCGCGCATCCAGCGGACGTCGTCCCAGCTGGGCGGCGGGGTGCCCATCCACTGTCCGTAGGCACCGAAGAAAGCGGGGGAAACGCCGTTCTCATCGGCGAGGTTGGGGGTCGTCAGGTCCGGGAGGCTGCGGGTGCGGGCGTAGTCGAGGAGCCAGCCGGGCCGGGACAGGGCCTGCGGGGCGAGCTTCGTCATCGCCTTGAGGTCGAGGCGTTCGGGGATCCAGGGGCTGCCCCAGTCGCGGCCGTGGGAGAAGGACCAGTCGAGGGTGACGATCAGACCGGCCGCGCCGGCGGCCCGGGCGCGCTCCATGGCGCGGATCATGAAGTCCTTCGAGCCCATCCAGTACATCTGGAAGAAGGTCTTCGGGTTGGCCGCGACGACCTCCTCGACCGGTTTGCTCGCGAAGGAGCTGAGCCCCATCGCGGTGCCGCGCGCGGCGGCGGCCCGGGCTACCGCCAACTCGCCCTCGGGGTGGACGGCTTGGACGCCCGTGGGCGAGATGACGACCGGGAGGGTGATCTCCTGCCCCATGACCGTCGTCGCCGTGGTGCGCTCACTCGCCAGATCGGCCACGTGCGGCGCGAAGCCCAGCTCCTGGAAGGCGGCGGTGTTGTCCCGGTAGGAGACGCCGGCCTCGGAGCCGGCCAGCAGGGCGCTGTAGACGGACTTGGGAAGCCGTTTCCTCGCCCGCTGCTGGGCGTGCGCGACGGTCTCGAACCAACGGTTGCCCATGGGTGCCTCTCGCGAAGGGTTACGGGAGTTCGGTCGGCCGGAATCCGGCCAGCGGGTGTTCGGCGCACGCGGACACGGGTGGGGTGCGCTCGGCGTGGGGGCGTTCACCGATGGACACGAACACGGGTGTGCGGCGGTGGGAGTGGTCCTGTGCGGCCGCCGGAACCGTACGTCCGGCAGCCGCCAACGCCGTTTCCGCGTGCCCCTGTACGCACTCGGGGTCCGGTCCGTCCAGCGGCAGCCCGGTGAAGAACTTCGCCGCCATGCAGCCGCCCCGGCAGGAGTCGTAGGCCGAGCAGCTGGTGCAGGCGCCGCCGGTCTGCGGGCGCCGCAGGTCGGCGAAGAGCTCGGACTCGCGCCAGACCCGGGTGAAGCCGCCCTCGGCACGGACGTTTCCGGCCTTGAAGGTGTCGTGGATGGCGAAGGGGCAGGCGTAGACGTCGCCCACCGGGTCGATCAGGCATACGACCCGTCCGGCGCCGCACAGGTTCAGGCCGGGCAACGGGCCGCCGAACGCGGAGAGATGGAAGAAGGAGTCCCCGGTGAGGACGTTCTCGCCGTGTTCCACCAGCCAGTCGTACAGCTGCCGCTGCTGTGCGGCCGTGGGGTGCAGCTCGTCCCACACGTCGGCGCCGCGGCCGGACGGCCGGAGCCGGGTGAGGCGGAGTTGGGCGCCGTAGTGGTCCGCGAGGGCCTTGAAGGCGTCGAGCTGGCCGATGTTGTGCCGGGTGGCCACGACCGAGATCTTGAAGCCGCTCATGCCGGCCGACCGCAGGTTCTCCATCGCGCGCAGGGCGGTGGCGTACGAACCCCGGCCGCGCACGGCGTCGTTGACGCCGGCGGTGGCACCGTCCAGGGACAGCTGTACGTCGACGTAGTCGGAGGCGGCGAGGCGGCGGGCGACGTCCGGGGTGATGCGGATGCCGTTGGTGGAGAACTTCACTCCCACGCGGTGGGCGGTGGCGTACTCGACGAGTTCCCAGAAGTCGGGGCGGACCGTGGGCTCTCCGCCGCCGATGTTGACGTAGAAGACCTGCATGCGTTCGAGCTCGTCGATGACCGCCTTGCACTCGGCGGTGGTCAGCTCGCGCGGGTCGCGGCGGCCCGAGCTGGAGAGGCAGTGGACGCAGGACAGGTTGCAGGCGTAGGTCAGTTCCCAGGTGAGGCAGATCGGGGCGTCGAGGCCGTACTGGAAGTGGTCGATCAGGCGGGCCGGTTGCGGGGGTGCGGCCGGGGATGTCATGGCGCCTCGTCTGCTCGGGAGGGCGTGCGCTGCACGATCATGCGGGAGGTGGCCAGGGTTGCCAACGCGGCCCGGTAGCGGCCCAGTTCGTCCTCGCGGATACCGGCGGTGCGGCAGGCGTCGGCCGCGCTGGGCGCCTCGGTCAACAGGCGCACGGCGGCCAGGAGCCTCAGGTCCTTGAGGAAGGACAGGCGGCGGGTGCCGAAGTGGTAGAGCAGGGCTCCGAAGGGTTCCGGGCGCACGGCGACCTGGGGGTGCAGGGTCCAGGGGCCGGCCATGTCGAAGGACGGCATCTGCGGGGCCGGTTCAGTACACGCCGCACATGCCGTCGATGGAGACCTCCTCGACCAGCAGGTCCTCCTCGACCAGCTGGTCGTCGGCGAGAGGCGGTTCGCCCTCGCTTCGGTCTACGGTGGCGGTCTCCATGCTCAGGGTTCGCGTCGCTTCGCTCACGAGAAGCTCCTTCTCCGAAGAAGATGAGGATGTTCTCTCCGTGTTCGCGACCATAATGGCACCCGGTGCCGAAAGGAAGAGCGCGTGCTGAAATCGTCGAGTTCCGCCACCCCCGAGCCGGGCGGCCGCGTCGGGCGCCGGCCGTCGACGTCCCGCGCCGACCTGGAGCAGCACGCTCTGCGGCTGTTCGCCGCGCACGGCTTCGACGAGGTGACCGTCGAGGACATCGCGGCGGCAGCGGGGATCGGGCGCCGTACCTTCTTCCGTTACTACCGGTCGAAGAACGACGCCGTCTGGGGGGACTTCCAGGGCGAGCTGCGGCGGATGCGAGAGGTGCTCGCCGGGTACCCGCGCGAGACGCCGATGATGGACGCGCTGCGCGAGGCGATCGTGGACTTCAACCGCCTCGACGCCGCGCAGATCCCGTGGCACCGGCTGCGGATGCGACTGATCCTCGAAGTGCCCGCGCTCCAGGCGCACTCCACCCTCATGTACGCCGAATGGCGCGCCGTCGTGGCGGAGTTCGCCGCCGATCGCCTCGGCCTCGCGCCCGACGCCCTGCTGCCCCAGGTGATCGCCTACTCCTGTCTGGGCGCCGCGGTCGCCGCCTACGAGCAGTGGCTTCGGCAGGAGGGCTCCGATCTCGCCGGCTTCCTGGACGAGGCGCTGCGGGCGCTGGGGCCGGGGTTCCAGCGTGCGTGACGCGGGCCGGGTACTCCTCGTCAGCCGAACTGGCCGGGCTGGTAGTCGCCGGCCGGCTGCTGGACGAGGACGTTGAAGCGGTTGTACATGTTGATCAGGGCGATCGTGGCCACCAGCGCGGCGAGCTGCTCCTCGTCGTAGTGCTTGGCGGCGTTCGCCCAGACCTCGTCGGGGACACCGCCGGCCGCGTCGGCGATACGGGTGCCCTGCTCGGCGAGTTCCAGGGCGGCCCGCTCGGCCTCGGTGAACACCTTCGCCTCGCGCCAGGCCGCGACCAGGTTGAGCCGCTGCTGGGTCTCCCCGGCGGCCAGCGCGTCCTTGGTGTGCATGTCGGTGCAGAAACCGCAGCCGTTGATCTGGCTGGCACGCAGCTTCACCAGCTCCTGCGTCGCGGCCGGCAGCGTCGAGTCGGCGAGTACCTTGCCCGCGGAGTTGATGTGCCGGAAGATCCTGGCGGCAACGGGGTTCTCGAGCATGTTCAGGCGAGCTTCCATCGTGCGCTCCTGTGTAGGTGTCGTTGGCTACACCTCATTGACGGAACAGCCCGCCCGGTTGTGACACGACGGACGCTCAGTATTTCTTCGCGCCCGCCACGATCGCCTCCCGGATGCGGTGGTACGTGCCGCAACGGCACACGTTGCGGATCTCGTCGAGGTCGGCCTCGCTGATCTCGCGCCCCTCCTCGCGGGCCTGGCGGACCTTGGCGACGGCGGTCATGATCTGGCCGGGCTGGCAGTAGCCGCACTGGGCGACGTCGTACTCCAGCCAGGCCTCCTGCATGGGGTGCAGGTCCTTGCCGACGGTGGCGGGCAGGCCCTCGATGGTCGTCACCTGGTCGGTGGGAGCGAGGTCCTTGACCGGGACGCAGCAGGGGTTGAAGGCCTTGCCGTTGACATGGCTCGTACAGGCCTGGCACACGCCGAGCCCACAGCCGTACTTGGGGCCGGTGACGCCCAGGACGTCGCGGAGCACCCACAGCAGTCGTACGTCGTCCTCGATGTCCACGGTCACGGACCTGCCGTTGAGGATGAAGGTGTGTTCGGGCACGTTCGGCTCCTAGAAGGCGCGGTCGAGGCCGTCGGTGGGCGAGGCCGGGATCGGCGGGGTGGTGGGCAGCGGGTCGAAGCCGAGCGGTCCGGCGTGGTTGATCGGGAAGGCGGTCGGCATGGTGCCGGTCGCGCGGCCGTACGCGCAGGCCACGGCCGCCATCGCACCCGCGACCGCCAGTTCGCCCGCGCCGCCGGGCGTGTCGGTGGTCGGCGGCATGACGACGATCTCCAGCTCCGGTGGGGTGTTCCACTGCCGGGTGTAGAAGTAGTTGTCCCAACTGCCTTCCAGGAAACGCCCGTTGGTCATGTGCAGTCCGGAACTGAGCGTGATCGCGATGCCGTCCATGATGCCGCCCATCATCTGCGCCTCCAGACCGCGGGGGTTGACCGCCAGTCCCACGTCCACCGCGCAGACGACCTTGGTGACGCGCGGGCCGGTGCAGGCGTCGGGGACCTTGCGGCCGGTGGTCTCGGGGCGGCAGTCGATCTCGGCGAGGACGGCGACGTAGGCGTGGTACTCGGGGTGCAGGGCGATGCCCTGGGCGGTGCCGGCGGGCATGCTCCGGCCCCAACTCCCCACCTCCGCAACCTTGTCCAGGACCGCCCGGGCGCGGTCCTCCTTGAGGAACGTGCGGCGGAACCGGTAGGGGTCCTTGCCCAATTTCCTGGCCAGCTCGTCCACGATCAGTTCCTGCGCGCAACGCACGTTGGGCGAGTAGATGTTGCGCATGGAGCCGGTGTTGAAGCCCTTGTCCACCTCGCTGAGGAGCTGGGTGACGACGCCGAAGTCGTACGGGGTCTGCTGGGTCAGGGTGAAGATCGTCTCGGAGAAGGTGAGGTCGCCGACGGGGAGTCGGGCCGCTTCAGCAGTGATGATCTCGCCGACGCCGTGGCCGAAGTCGGTGGCGACGGACGTGTGGCGCTGGTCGTAGGTGAGGACCTGTCCGAGGGCGTAGGTGGCGCGAACCCGGGAGGTGGACATGGGGTGGGTGCGGCCCTGGCGGAAGTCGTCCGTGCGGTGCCACATCAGCCTGACCGGCTTGCCCATGGCCTGCGAGATCTCCGCGGCCTCGGCGGCGCCGTCGTGGAAGAGCTTGCGTCCGAAGGAGCCGCCGCCCTCGGTGACATGGACCTCGACCGCACCCGCCGGCAGTCCGAGCCGCAGCGCGATCTGCTCCCGCGCGGTGATCGGGGACTTCAGGCTGGCCCAGATCTCGGCGGAGTCCTTCCGTACGTCGGCGACGGCGCAGTTGGTCTCCAGGGCGCTGTTGCTCGCGAAGTGGAAGGTGAAGCGGGCGTCGACCGCCTTGGTGAGCAAGTCCAGGGCGGGCAGCGGGAGTTCGGCCTTGCGGAGTTCGGCTCGGACGGTGTCGTCGGAGGCGTCCTCCGCGGTGCCCGGGCTCCAGGTGACCTTCAGCGCGCGCACCGCGTCGATGCACTGGCCGAAGGTGCGACCGCGGACGGCGACGCCGGTGGAGATCCGTGCGACGTCCGTGATGCCGGGCATGGCCCGCACCTCGTCCAGGTTGTCGACCGAACGGACCGTGCCGTTGATCGTCGGCGGCCGACACACCATGGCGGGCAACGCGCCCGGGACATGCAGGTCCATCGCGAACGTCTTGCGTCCGGTGACCGCTTCGAGCGCGTCGACGCGCCGCTGTGCGGTGCCGATCACCTTGAACTCGGACGTCTCCTTGAGGGCGACCGAGACCTGACTGGTCGTCACACCAGCGGCTTTCTCGGCCAGTTCACCGTAGGAGAGGCTCTTGCCGGTGACGGTGGAGGTGATGACCCCGGCCTTGGCGGTCAAGGTGTCGACCACCTCCCCCAGTTCGAGAGCGGCGGCGTGCAGGAGTCGACCTCGGGCGACGGCGGCCGCCACCCGGATCGGGGTGAAGGTCGAGATGGTGGTGTTCGAGCCCCCGGTGAGCTGGTTGAAGAGCAGCTCGGGGCGGGCGTCGGCGAGCGTGACGTGGATTCTCTCCAGCGGGAGGTCGAGTTCTTCGGCGATGAGCATGGCGCTGGAAGTGGTGATGCCCTGCCCGACCTCGGCCCGGGGCAGCGCGAAGGAGGCCATGCCGTCGGGGTCGAGGCGGATCGTGATCAGGTTCGCCGTGGGCAGGGTGGCATGGGTGAGCATGTCGTTGAGGTCGTAGATCTCGGCCGGACCGGGCACCGAGGGGACGACCGCCGCTGCCGGGGCCGGGGCGAGGACCGCCTCGCCGAGCTCGGCGGCGACGGTCAGGGTCGAGGCGGCCACCACATATCCGAGGAAGCGTCGGCGTCCGATGCCGTCCGGTGCCGGGGCCGCTCCGTGCGGCTCGGTGTGTTCGTGGGCTCCCATGTGCTGTCCTCCGCGCGACCAGGCACTCCGCTTCGTTGCGGCCCCCGAACTGTGCATGTGGCGGGAGCGGCGCGGAAGATCTCCCCGAGGTTTCCGCACAGGAACGCCATAACTCCCGTCCCGTGTGAAGCACCGGGCTCGGGGAAAACCCGAATGCGCCGGGTCGCCCGTCCTGCGATCCTTCCGGAATGTCCCATCGACTCGAACCGCTGGTCATCCGGCACACCCACCGACTCCCCCTGCCCACCGGCCCGGCCGGTCAAGGCGAGGTCTCCGCACGGCAGTTCGACGCCGCGCTGATGTCCGTGGGCTTCAAGCTCTCGGCCGAGGTGCTGGAGCGGCTGTCGGAGCTGTCCGAGGCGACGGTCGTCGACACCGCCGTACGGACGCTGTCCGCCGTGCGTGAGATGGTGGGAGATCACGTCCAGCACAACGTCTACTTCGTCGACTTCCCGGCCCATGTGCCGGACACGCTCGACTTCTGGATGCGGTGCATCACCGAGGCGCTGGAGGACGGCAGGGCCCGCCCGAGCATCCTCGCCCAGCTCCGCAGCGGTGTGGTCAACCTGCTCACCCTCCCGTCCTACGGCAGGTACCGGCACACGTACGCCGAGATGCTCGCCGCCCACCAGGAGCTGATCGCCGCCGCGGGCGACCGGCTGACGGTCCTGCATCCGGCCGGCGACCCGGAGGACGAGGTCACGGCCCTCTACCTGGCGCTGGCCGGCAGCACCACACCCCTGAGCGAGGAGCACCTGCACGATCTGAGCGCTCTCGCCGAGCACTGCGCGGACGGCCCCCAGCCGGAGGCGTTCCCGATCCGTGAGAACCGGGCTCTCGTCAACGAGGCCCGGCTGAAGGCGGGCGCGGGTGTCCTGCTGGACACGGTCACCGATGTGCTGCGGCTGGCCTGTGCGCTGTCCGACGGGGATGTGACCCTGCGGCAGCCGACCCGGTTCCGGGCGCTGTCGCGTCCGGTCCGCCGGGCCCTGCTCGCGGCGCTCGACGAGGTCGTCGCCGACGCACCGGCCAAGCTCGCCGACGTCAACCAGTACCGCGAGGCCTTCAAGCGCCTCGGCGAGCGGCTGCACCCGCACGAGCATCCGCGGTGGCCGCACGCCGCCGACGTGTTCGCCGTCGCCCGGGGCGAGAAGCAGGCTCGCTCCTTCGACGGCCGCGTCGAGGAACTGCTCGGCCGGGACGACGTCGCCGGTGCGGCGGAGCTGCTGAGGTCGGCGCCCGGCGCGCTGTTCCGGTCCCTGGACCGGCTGCTGCGCACGGCATCCACCGAGGAGGAGCGGGACGCCGTCGTGGCCGCCGCCGAGCAGGTCGCCCCGCAGGTCTCGGGACGGGTCGTGCTGTCGGTCCGCGAGCACCTGCACAACCGTGCCGGGGACACCGGGACGCGTCGTGTGTTCGTCAACCGCGCCGGCCACGCCCACGTCACCGACGATCTGCGTGCACCCGTCCCGCCTGCGGTGCGAGGGCGTTTGATCGCCGCTCTCGACGCCGAGACACGCCGTCGGCTCCCGCCCGTGGAGCGGGTGTTGGTCGACCCGGACGTCCTGGACGTGGCGCTTCCGCTGAGCGGGAGGGCGACCTCGGCCGGCCTCGGTGTGCTGCCGCGCGGCTCGGTGTCACCGGTCGACGGCGAGTTGCTGCGGTTCTTCGTGTACTGGAGGCAGACGGAGCGCGTCACCGACTACGACCTGTCCGCGCTGACACTGGACCACGAGTTCGAGCCCGTGACCTGGCTGTCGTACACCAATCTGCGGGACGTCGAGGGCGAGCACTCGGGAGACATCACCGACGCACCCGAAGGCGCCTCGGAGTTCATCAACCTGCGGCTCGGCGCCGTCCGGGGCACGTTCATCGTGCCGCAGGTCAACATCTACTCCGGGGAGGGCTTCGAGGAGACGGCGGAGTCGTTCTTCGGGTTCATGCTGCGCGAGGGTGAGCAGAAGGGGCGGCCCTTCGAACCTCGTACGGTGCGCATGAAGTCGGAGCTGCGCGGTCCGGGGCGGATCGCGTTGCCGCTGGCGTTCCGGCGTGCGGAGGACGGCAGTTGGCAGGCCAGGTGGCTGCACCTCTACCTGAAGGGCAGCCCGGCGTACAACCGGGTCGAGGGCAACCGGGTGTCGGTGGCGACGCTCTTGCGCTCGATCGTCGAGCGCGAGCAGCTGACGATCCGTCATCTGACCGGTCTGATGGCCGAGTCCGGTGCGACGGTGACGGCGTGGGACGGTGAGACGGTCCCGGACGACGTGCCCGTGACGTACATCGGCCTGCAGCGCCCCGAGGGGCTGCACCCGGACTCCCGGATCTTCACCCCGGAAAATCTGCGCGACCTGATCCCCGCCTGACTGTTAACGTTGTCCGTGGTGAGGCCATGAAGGGGCTTCCTTCTCATCCGCCTCGAAAGCGGGCCTGTAAAGCCCAGTTCCTTCGCCTTCCTCACCACCGACGTGACGATCGGGGGCGCCGCACATGCGGCGCCCCCGATTCATTGCGCGAGAGCCGCCCGGGCCGTCGCGAGCGCCTGCTCGGCGTAACCGCGTCCGAACAGGACGGCGTGCACGAGCAGCGGAAAGAGCTGGTGCAGTGCGATGCGGTCGGCCCATCCGTCGGCGAGCGGCGCCTCCTGCTGGTAGCCGTCCACGATCCGCTCCAGATGCGGGCAGCCGAACAGGTGCAGCATCGCCAGGTCGGTCTCTCGGTGTCCGCCGTGCGCGGCCGGGTCGATGAGCCAGACGTGGCCGTCGGCGCCCCACAGCACGTTGCCGTTCCACAGGTCACCGTGCAGCCGGGCGGGCGGCTCGGCGGGACCGGCGAGTTCGGGCAGCCGCTCACAGACGCGCTCGACCAGCGCCGTCTCGGCGGGCCGGATCGTGCCGCCGTCGACGGCGGACCGCAGATACGGCAGGACACGGTGCTCGGCGTACCAACTCGGCCAGTCGCTACCGGAGATGTTGCGCATGGGGGCGAGCCCGATGTACGCGTCGACCGGACCGCCGGGCGGCGGGGCACCGAAGGCGGGCGCACCGGCGGCGTGCAGGGCGGCGAGCCCACGCCCGAACCGCACGGCTGCCCCGGCCGTCGGCCGGCCCCGTGGAACAAGGTCGCTGACCAGCCAACTCCGTTCGTGCCCCCACACATGGGGAACGCGGACCGTCCCGGCGTCGGTCAGCCAACGCAACCCCGCCGCCTCGGCCGCCACGGCGCCGGGCTCGTCCGCATGCTTGACCACCACCAACTGCCCTCCGTCGAGGCCGACTTCGGCCAACGCCCCGGACAACCACCGCTCGCCCCGCACCGCACGCCCGGTGATCCGGGCCACCGCGGCGGCCGGTCCTTCGCCGTGCCGGGCCGGTTCACGGGTGGTCATCCGACGGGTCGCAGAGGGAAACAGAGGTGCACAGGCACCAGCGTACGTACGATCCGGTCCCCGCATCCCTGATGGGCACCGGGGCCTCGTTCACAGGTCGCATCGAGGTCGGAAAGAGAGCGCCGGCTGCTCCGGGCGTCCCGAGGCCGACGAACAGGCCGCCTTCGAGGTGTCGGCGCGCCGCGACCCCGGCCAGGACGGCAGCTCGGAGGTGGATCTGCGGGAGTCCCACCTGCCGCACATCGCCGTGCGCAGCCGCGGACCGCAACGGCAGCATCGAGCAGGACCGCGCCGGCGGGGACACCGCCGACCTGCCGAGCTCCAACCGGGGCGGAGCGGGCCTCGGCAACGCCAACCTCCCCGGCTCCGGCCTGCGGAACTCCTACCTGGTCGGGGCGGATCTCAAGACCTCAGCCCTGGACCTGGCCGAGCTCCGGGGCGACCGGTTGGACGACACCGATCCGAGCCATGCGAGCCCGGAGTCGGCCGGGGCCCCCGTTGCGCCCGGACCGGCTCACTTACCGGTCGTCGCCCGCAGCGCCCTCAGCACATCCTCGTCGGTCAGCTGGTCGAAATGCTCGTAGCACGGGCCGACAGCGATGAAGGACGCCGGACTCCGCAGGCACAGCACCTCGTCGGCCTCGGCGTGCATCAACTTCACCGCCTCCGCGGAGCCGACCGGCACGGCCAGTACGAGGCGGCCGGGCGCCTGGCGGCGGATGCAGCGCAGGGCGGCGCGCGCCGTGGAGCCGGTCGCCAGACCGTCGTCCACGACGATCACCGTCCGGCCGGTCAGCTCGGGGGCGGGGCGGCCCTGCCGGTAGCGGCGCTCGCGGCGGTGGAGCTCCGCGCGCTCGCGTTCGACGACAGGGGCGAGGTCCCACTCGGTGAGGCCCAGCAGGTCGAGGGCACGTTCGTCGAAGAGCGGCTCGTCCTCGCCGGCGATCGCGCCGACGCCGTACTCCTCCTGGAAGGGCGCACCGATCTTCCGTACGACCAGAACGTCGAGCGGGGCGTTCAACGCCCGCGCCACCTCCCGGGCCACAGCGACTCCGCCGCGTGGGAGGGCGAGGACGACGGGATCCGGCAGGACGCCCTTCTCCTGCTCGATCCGCAGCCGCTCGGCCAGTTCCCGCCCGGCCTGCCCGCGGTCGTGGAACCGCATCGCCCTCGCCGCCCCTTCCGCACGGAGACACCCCCGTCCCCTCACCGCGTACCCCTTGAGTCCCGTCCGATGCACGCGCCCCGGCCACCCCGGCACGGGACCCGTCGGGTCATGGACCGGCAGGTCACGGGTACCCGTAAGCGTGAAGGACCTCTCACGGGTACCCGTAAGCGTGAAGGACCTCTTGTGAGGAGATGACTCGGATGCTGCTCATCGGACTGCTCCTCCTCGGAGCCACCGGCGCCTTCACGGCACTGGCGATCGCCGGCAACCTGTCCGGAGGCCCCGAGTACACCGTGTCGGTGCTGGATCACCACATCGCCACGATGAACACGCTCGCCGTCTTCAGCTCCGGCCTGGCGCTGGCCCTCATCTTCTGTCTGGCTCTGGCCATGGTGACCGGCGCGTCGCACCGCCGACAGCGCAGGCCTCGGGTGTACTGACCGGGCAGGGCCAAGCACGCCGACGAGATGACAGAACGGGACGCCCCCGCCTGAGGCCGGTCGAGATCAGCAGGTCAGCGGTTCGGCTCGGCTCTGCTGATGGCCGCCAGGGCGGAGTGCGGGTCCTCGGTGGCGGCGAGGTCGGCGATGCTGACGACGCCCACCGGGCAGCCGCCGTGCTCGACGACCGGCAGACGGCGGACCGCGTACCGGCTCATCAGCTCGATCGCCCGGTCGGTCGTGTCGTCCGGGGACAGGGTCGCCACCGGCGGGCGGGTGCATACGGCGCCCACGGTCGTGTTCTCGGGATCGCGGCCCTCGGCAAGGGCCCGGACCACGATGTCGCGATCGGTCAGCACGCCGAAGAGATCGCAGTCGTACGCCACCAGGACGTCGCCGATGTCCTGCTCGCGCATCAGCCGGGCGGCACGCGCCACCGTGGTCATGGGTTCGACGGAGGCCGTGCCGGGCGACATCACGTCGCGTATCTTCCGGGTCATGGGGTACCTCCCGGTCCTGGATCGGCGAGGTGGTGCATATCAGTCACGTAGCCCACACCGGTCTCCGTAAACTCTGCCCCGGACCGCATCCGTTCCGCGCAGCGCGTCATCCGCGGCCGGTCCTCGGCGAACCATCCCTCCCACGGCCGGTCCAGCGGCAGCCAGGCCGCCGGCTGCCCCTCCTCGGGCCTCAACTGGACGTCCCTGTCCAGGACTGCCACGAACGTCACCCCCATGACGGCCGGCCAGCCCGGGTGATACGAGCGCACCGTGACGGCCTCCGGCACCGGACCGAGCCGCGCACGCACCCCCGTCTCCTCGAACAGCTCCCGCCGGGCGGCCTCGCGTGGCGTCTCCCCCGGTTCCACCGCTCCGCCGGGCGGCACCCAACCGCGCCAGGCGTGCCGCACCAGCAGGACATGCGTCAACACGCGATCGAACGCCCAGACTCCGGAGCCCAGGGGACCGTTCAGCTCCTGCGCCGGGCGCAGCAGCCACTCCAGGGCGTTGTCGTAGGAGTTCAGGGCCTGTCTCGCGTCACTGATCGCGGCGTCGAGGGTGCGGGGTTCGATGCGGTGGCGGGTCATCTTCCGGAGCGTACGGCCCACCACTGACAATCCGTCCTCACGGGCATACGGCCCCTTGGCGACGCCCTCCACGTCAGCTCCGCCCGGGCTCGCCCTCGCCGGCCGAGGCCGGGCCAGGGCTGCGGCCGTAAGCCGGTTGAGAGCCGACCGTGCCATGGGCGGGGTTCACCGCGGTCGCCGAGTCGTCATGCGCCTGTCGTCGAGCCGGGCGGACGATCATCAGGACCACCACGATCAGCCAGGTGAGGGCGAACGGACCGGTGATCATCGACAGGGGGGCAGCCGGGACGAGCAGGGCAGCGAAGACGATCGCGTAGCCATTGAGCACCCGGCTCAGGTCCGACACGGAGGTCGAGCCGACGCCCTGCCCGATGTTCGGCAGGCCGACGTCGGTGATCCACACGTCGATGTGGCCAAGGATGAGTGACGGACACCAGGATTCTGGACCGTTCCGTCAAGAACCGTAAGAAGTCGTGGAACGGATTGCCAAGAATGCTGGTTGGCCGGTCGCGGGAGGCGGTTGCTGCTCCTCGGTCCGCGGACCCGGGAGTCCGTGAGTCCATGAGTTCCCGGCGATTTAAAAAGTGGCCCCTGTGGGGACACGTAGCTGCGTGGTTTCGATGACGTGAGGCGGTGATGTGCGGGTGAGCGATGCCTTGCGTCGGTCGCGCCGACATCCGGGTGCGGGTTCCGATGGCAGTCGTGGTCCGCGGCGGATGCGGTACGTCGTGCTGGGCAGTCGGGCCGCCCGCGGAGTCGGGACGGTGGCCCGTGCGCGCAGGGCTACGGCGGTGGTGGGGCGGGCCGGAGACGGCGTGGCCGTCCACCACGGGCTGAAGGTGGGTGCCGCGTATGCGTGGCGGCTGCTGGTCCTCGGGGCGGCCGCGTACGCGGGCTTCGTGGTTTTGGGACGTTTGCAACTGGTCGCTGTGGCCTTGTTCCTCGCTCTGGTCGTGACCTCCGTGCTGCGTCCACTCGCCGATCTGCTGGCGCGATGGCTGCCGAGGGCTCTGGCAGTGGTGGTGAGTGTCGCAGGAAGCCTGATGGTGGTCCTCGGGTTGCTGTCGCTGGTCGGTGAACTGGTGGCGAGCGAGTGGGACCGGCTGGGGCAGGAGTTCAGCGGGGGCATCGGGCGCATCGAACGGTGGCTGCGAGGGCCCCCATTCCATGTGAGTCCCACGGTGATGTCGGACCTTCAGGGAAAGGTGAGCTCCTTCGTGTCCGAGCACCGCTCCGTACTGATCAGCAGCGCTGTGAGCGGTGCCGGACGGCTTGTGGAGGTGCTGACCGCGGCGGCGCTCGCGCTGTTCTGCTCCGTGTTCTTCATCCATTCCGGCGACCGGTTCTGGGGCTGGTTCCAGGAGGAGCTGCCGCAGCGAGCACAGGACCCGTGGAGCCGCGCAGGCCGTGCGGCGTGGCGGACCTTCGCCGGGTACACGCGGGGCATCGTGATTGTGGCGGCCACCAACGCGGTGCTGGTCGGCGTCGCCCTGTTCGTGCTGCGGGTGCCGTTGGCCCTGCCGCTGACGTTGCTGGAGTTCTTCGCCGCGTTCATCCCGCTGGTGGGATCACCCATCGCGTTGGGAGTGGCCACGGTGGTTGCCCTGGCTTCGCGCGGGCCGGCCATCGCGATCGCGGTTCTCGCGCTGATCGTCATCGTCGGCCAGATCGAGGGCCACGTACTGCATCCGCTGGTGATGAGCTGGGCCGTCCAGCTGCACCCGGTCGTCGTGGCCGTCTCCGTCATCGCCGGCAGCATCCTGGCCGGGGTGATCGGCGCGATCGTGGCGGTGCCCATGGTGTCGGTGGCCTGGGCGGTGCACGGCGAACTGCGCGCCCCCGGCGCGAGCAGAGAGGGGCGGATGCCTGGCAGTCGCCGATCGGTCCGGTGAGGGAGGCACCCACCAGGAACCGATGAGCGGCTGGATCAGCGGAGCCTCAGCGCCTTCATGAGGACGCCTTCGCACCGAAAGGGACGCCTATCCGCGCTGGGCTTCCCGTGCCCTGCCGAGCGCCACCTCCACATCGTGGGGTGCCGACTCGGGCAGCTCCGTGACGATCTCGCCCGTCCTGGGGGTGCAACTCACGGTTCGGCCACGGCCCTCCACCTCTCGAGTGGGTCGAAACACCAGATCAGAGGCGACTACGTCGGTTACCGTCCGGCCGCTTTGTCCTGCGGCAGGGTTGCCGTGCGAGGACATGCGGGTTCGACATCGTCGCCGAGCACGATCACCGCTCGTAGGCCATCCAGTCGCTTCGTGACGCGGGCGATCCGCACCGCCGGAACGGCACGCCGCACCACCCTGCGGTCGGGGACACGCCTCCGGCTCCGATCGGCGTGGCGATGGGCACCGACGCGGCGACCAAGGTCGCAAAGGTGCTCCGGAGCATTGAGGAGGGCCTCCTTGCCCCGACCGAGATGATCTGCCGCCTGAGCTGATCGCCGTACCGGATTCGCCCGCACGAGGTCTTGCTCATGTCTCCGCCGCGGCGTTCCGCGAGGCGTTCAGCGCCGCCGCCACGGCAGCACAGCCGAATCCGCCGCCGCGTTCTCGGCATGGTGCAGGGCGTCGCTGATCGCCTCGCCGATCTCCGCGAACTGCCGTACCTGTTCAGGGGTCAGGGCATCGAAGACCGCCCTGCGCACGGCTTCCACATGGCCCGGGGCGGCCCGCTCAAGGAGGGCGTGGCCCTCGTCGGTGAGGACCGCGAGCTGGCCGCGGCCGTCGGCGGGGTCCTCGCGCCGGTCGACCAGGCCGGTGTCGCGCAGGCGGTTCACGGCGTGCGTGAGCCGACTGCGGGTGATCTTGAGCCGCTGGGCCAGCTCGGACATGCCGAGGGCACCGTCGGGCTCCGAGGAGAGGTGGGCCAGCAGGCTGTAGTCGGCGTGCGTCATGCCGGCGTCGCGCCGCAACTGCCGGTTGAGGTGGTCGGCGAGCAGAGTGGAGAAGTCGACATAGGCCAGCCAGGCCCGTCGCTCCTCGACATTGAGCCAGCGCGGCGTCGTGGACATGGTCACACTCTACCGACCCATCGTTTGAAACTTCAATCACAACGGGTGGAAGGCCCCGCACAAGGCGGGTGCCGAGCTCTTCCTGAGCCGGCTGAGCACCCGGGCCACGCAGAAGAGCGCCATCGCGACATGGACCTGGTCGGTGCGCGAGGACGTCGCCCCGCCGACCGGCCTCAAGCTCCTGGCGTCGTACAAGAACACCGACCCGGACGCCTTCGCGAGGTTCATGTCGAACCGCGGCGCGGTGGAGCGCTTCCGCACCCAGGTCGAGCTCTACGTCGGCCGGGTCAAGGGCGTCGACCCCGCCGACCCGGACCACACCCTCGGCCGCACCCCGGGCGCCTTCTGACCCATCGGACGCCGGCCCGGCGACGGCCGCCCCGTCAGGCCGCCTCTTCCAAGGCGTCCTCCATGTCCTCTCCCCGCCGGGCGGCGGTGGAGCAGCACCAGTGCCGTGCCCAGGGCCGGCACGACGGGGAACCGCCCGGCGGCGGCGAAGCCCCGCTCGGCGAAGCGGGTCAGGGCCGCGATGCCCACGGGCAGACCGAGCCAGAGGAGCCAGGGACGATACGGGCCGGCGTCCGGACGGGAACGCTCGTAGAGCCCGAACCGGCCGGTGTCCAGCGGGCGCAGCGCCCGTACGAGGGCGGTCAGGACGGCGTTCCTCGGCGAGGTGATCCGACGAGCCGACGGCCGCGGCGTCGACCGGGTCGTCCGCGACGAGATCACCGGACCGCTCGGCATCGCGGACTCCCTCGTCTACGGCATCGCCGAGGACATGGCGCCCCGACTGGCCGTCGTGGTGGACGGCGCACCGGACGATCCCCCCGGGCAGACCGCCGGAGCTCAAGCAGATCACGCCGGAGGCGCTGACCCTCACCATGGTCAACCGGCCCGACGTCCTACAGGCCTGCGTGCCGTCGGGGTGCACCGGCAGTGCCCGCGCGCTCGCCCGTATGTACGCGGCACTGGCCGAGGGCGGCCGGCTGGACGGCATCCGTCTGATGCCCGCGGAGCGCATCGCCACGGCCTCGGCCCCCGGCCCCGACCTGCCGGACGCGCTGTCCGGAGACCGGTCCCGACGCGCCCTCGGCTACGGCGCCGGCGGCCGGGAGTTCGGGCACGGTGGGGCGGGCGGATCGCCGGGCTGGGCGGTACCGGACCATCGCTTCGCCTTCGCCCTCGCCAAGAACGACCTGACGGTCGGCCCCTCCACCACTCAAATCGTCGCCCGTGAAGTGCGTGACGCCCTGGGTCTGCCTCTGTGACCTCGGGTCCGACCCGCCGTAGCTCGGCCAATCTGACCTCACACCGACAGCCGCACGGGCCATTTCTCCCACCCTTCCCCACCCGTGTCCCAGCCCCCAGCCATCGCGCTGCCACCCCTCCCACCTGTGGCTTCACGCTCCGGCAGCGGCGAGGCAGCGCCTCACACAGTGACCGGTGTCACCGTGTCACCGATCGTCCGGACATGGCCGGATTCTTGTGCGCCTCGTGTGCGCAGTGACATTGATCTGTCACTGTGCGCTTCTTCCGGTGGGGGGAATTTTCGGCGTTTCCTGGGGAGGGATGCGTTGTGCTGAGACGTGAGGCCTTCCGGGTGCCTCGGCACCCGGCGTCGGTCGGCTTCGCCCGGCACCGGGTCCGACAACATCTGGCCACGTGGGGGCACGACAAGGACGACGCGATCACGGAGGACGTCGTCCTGCTGGCCTCCGAGCTGGCGGCGAACGTGGTCCGCCACGGCCCCATCCTGCAGCGCGAGTTCGAGATCTCGGTGACGGCGAGGGCCGACGGCTCCTGTTTCATCGCCGTCTCCGACGAGAGCCCGGCCCAGCCGGTGCTTCAGGGCGTGCGGAGCGCGGACGACGAGCGGGGGCGCGGACTGCATCTGGTCGACCAGGTGGCGCGGACCTGGGGCGTACGGCCCCGGGGGCGGCACGGCAAGACGGTGTGGGCGCTGGTCGACTCCGCCCCGTGAGGCGGGTCGGCGTTACTGGGCCAACTGCGGGTACAGTCCCGCGAGTTCGCCGGACAGCCCGGCCTTCACCTGGCGCGTGAGGTCGTCGGCCAGCACCTCGTGCGCTCCGGCCTCGACGCCGTCGAGCGCGAGCGCTGCGACGGTACGGGCGTCCGACTTGGGTGCGTCGATGCGTGTGGTGAGGTCGGTGTCCACATATCCGACGTGCAGGCCGGTGACCGCGATGTCGCGCGGCTGCAGCTCCAGGCGCAGGGAGTTGGTCTGCTGCCACAGGGCGGCCTTGGAGGCACTGTAGGAGCCGGCGTTGCCCAGCCAGGACAGCACGGAGTGGACGTTGAGGATATGGCCGCCGCCGTTGCGCTCGATCGCCGGCACGAAGGCGCGGGTGACGAGCAGCGGCCCGTAGAAGTTGATCTCGAACTCCCGGCGCACGTCCTCGACCGAGGTGGCGAGGAAGGGTCCGCCGACGGAGACTCCGGCGTTGTTGACCAGGATGGTGACATCCTGGGCCTGTGCCGCGGCGGCCGCCACCGAGTCGGGGTCGGTGACCTCCAGAGCCAGGGGTACGGCGTCGGGGTGCGTCACCGTACGGGGGTCGCGGGCCGTGGCGTACACCTTGCCGACGCCACGCGCGTACAGCTCCTCCACCAGCGCCTTGCCGATGCCACGGCTGCCGCCGGTGACGAGGACGACGGCGCCCTTGATCGCTGTCATGACTGGCTCCTTGAGCGAGAACAGTGAATAAACCGATCGGTTTTCATCACTGTAAACCGATCGGTTTCCGATACTCAATACCGAAGCTGTATTGAGTTGGAAAAGTGGACTTGGGTGTCGGCGCCGTGGACTCGGATATCAGCGCTTCAGCACGGCCGCTCGCTGCCCGAGCCGCTCCAGCACCGTCTCGCCCCAGTGGACGTTGGCCCGCTCCAGCGCCAGGCCGCCGAGCAGGGTGAGGTACGGGCCGATGCGCTCGGCCTTCGCGAAGTACTCGTCCTCCGTGCGCCCGGCCAGCAGCCGCTCCTTCAGTCGCTCGTAGCGGGCGAGCTTGGCCTCGGCCCGCTCGAGACGCTCGGCGACCGCGGCATGTACGGCGTCGACGGCGTCCGCGTCGCCGAGGTCGACGCACTGCACCTTGACCATCAGCTCGTCGCGGATGGCCAGGGGCTTGGCCGGGGTGTCGAGGACGTAGTCGCGCAGGACCTCGAGCCCGGCCTCGGTGAGCGAGAACAGCCGCTTGTTCGGGCGGCGTTCCTGCTGCACGACCCGCGCGGAGACGAGCCCCTCGCCCTCCATGCGCTCCAGCTCCCGGTAGAGCTGCTGCGGGGTGGCCATCCAGAAGTTGGCGACCGAGGCCTCGAAGCCCTTGGCCAGGTCATATCCGGACGCCTCGCCCTCCAGGAGCGCGGCCATCACCGCGTTGCGCAATGCCATGGGCTCAAATTAACACCGCGTTGATTAGTCAAGGAGGTGACCAGAGATGACGTGTCGTCACTGCTTGTCGCGCGCGGCGAGCCGTTCGGTGATCTCGGCCCTGACCGTCTCATGCAGCTCGTCCGGCGTGAAGCCGAGGTCGCGCAGGATCTGCGCGGCCGGACTCTCCTCGGTGCGGATCAGGCCCAGCAGCGTGTGTTCCGTGCCGACCCAGTCGTGGCCGAGGTCGGCCGAGGCGCGGTGCGCCTGCTCGATGGCCTCCTTGCTCTCCGGTCGGACGCCATCCCCGAGGGCACGGTGGCTCTGCGCCACGAGCAGAGCCTCGACCCCGAGGAGACCGCGCTGGCCGGCGCCTCGGACAACCCGCGCGGCGACTGGCAGGACCTCTCCGCCGAACTCGGTCGCATCCAGTCCCCCACCCTCTTCCTCTGGGGGATGTACGACGCCTTCCTCACCCCGGACTACCCGCTCATGCTGGCCCGCATGGTCCCGCAGGGCAGCCTGCACGTGATGAGCCTCGCCTCCCACCACCCCCAGGAGGAGCGGCCGTACGACTACTACACCACCGTGACGGGCTTCCTGAACCAGTCGCACCGCTGACGGAGGGCATGTGACCGCATCAACCCCGCGCGTCGTCGAACTGACCAGCCCCTTCACCCGGTTCGCCGGTCGGCTGCTGGTCGGACTCGGCTACGAGGTGATCCTGGTCGAGCCTCCCGAGGGCGACCCGGATCGCCACGAGGACCCCGACGGCTTCACCCACTGGGACGCCGGGAAGCGCTCGGTGCTCCTGGACCCGTCCGCCACCGAGGAGTTGGACCGTCTCCTCGCCGGAGCCGACGTGCTGCTCGACGGCACGGCGGAGGGCGTCCGGGCAGCAGGCCTCGACCACCTGGTCCACGTCCGCGTCACCCCGTTCGGCCTGGTCGGCCCGCGCAGCGACTGGCAGGGCACCGATCTGGTGGTGGCGGCGCTGGGCGGGATGCTCGCGCAGGTCGGCGACCCGGACGGGCCGCCGCTGCACCTGCCGGAGAACCAGGCGGAGCAGCTCGCCGGCGTCAACGCGGCCATTGCCGCCGTGCTGGGGCTGCGGGCCCGACGACGGGGGCCGGGCCAGCTGATCGACGTGTCCGCGCAGGCGTGCGTGGCCGCTGCCCTGGAGGCGGCACGCTCGCCTATCTGCACGAGGACCGGGTGCCGGCGCGGCCGGGGCGTGTGCACCCCCTGGTCCCGCACGGGCTGTTCCGGGCGGCCGACGGCCACCTCGGCGGCGGACTCGGCGGCAGCCCGCGCATGTGGGACGCGCTGCTGGCGTGGCTGTGCGAAGAGGGCGCGCAGGCCGATCTGGCCGAGCCGCGGTGGCAGGACCCGGTCGAGCGCAAGACACACCAGGAGCATGTCTTCAAGGTCGTCCAGGACTTCGTGGGCGCCTGGCCCAAGGCGGGTTCGCGGAGCGGGCGCAGGCCAGGAAGCTGCCCTGGGCGGCGGTGGACCTGCCGTACGAGCTGCCCGACAACCCCCAGCTCGCCGCGCGTGGCTTCTTCACACGGGTCGACGGCCGGACCGACCTGGGCTTCCCGTTCGCGTTCCCGGAGGGCCGCCGGACCACCGCGCTCACCGTGCCCGGCATCGGCGCCGACCAGACACTCCTCGCCGAGGACCGTCCCCTGCGGCCGGTCGAGGACACCCGCTCGAACGCTCCCGCCCTCGACGGCGTCCGCGTCCTCGACCTGCGCGTGAACTGCCCGCGTTCGCCGTGCCCCGGTACGTCGAAGTTGTCCCGAGCCTGCCGCTCACCGAGACTGGCAAGGTACGCAAGGCGACGCTGCGGCAGCGCGGCGTCACCCCGGACACCTGGGACCGGGCCGCCGACCGCCTTCTCGGCTGACTCGTACGCCACGGTCGTTGACCGGACCCCACCCCGACAGGAGAATGAGCGCGCACGCTTGAGAGCGCTCTCAAGCCCCAGGGCGCCCCGAACCTCACGAGGAGACCCATGACCGCCAGCCCAGGCCGGGGACTCAGCCGTCGCGCACTCATCGGGACCGGCCTCGGCGTCGGCGCCGCGGTCCTGACGGCCACCGGAACCGCCGCCGCAGCGTCCCGCAAGGCCTCCGCACCCGAACGGGCGTCCGCCTTCCTCGCCGCCGCCATGGACGCCTACCCGGACCACGGCACCGTCCGGCTGTCCCAGAGCTACACCGACCAGGCAGGCCTGTTCAGCACGGCGTTCACCTACGACAACGCCCTGGCGATCCTGGCGAACCTCGCCTCCCGCACGGCCGACGGCCGGTCCCGCGCCGTGGCGCTCGGCGACGCGCTCCTGTACGCCCAGGCGCACGACCCCGGTTACGACGACGGCAGGCTGCGGCAGGCGTACAACGTGGGGCCGTACACCTTCTACGACGGCTCGTCGCAGCCGGACGGCTTCGTGCGCGCGGACGGCACGGCCAATGTGGGCACCCAGTTCGGCTTCACCGGTACCGCGGTGGGCGACATGGCGTGGGCCGGTATCGCGCTGGGCACCCTCGCCGGACGGACCGCTGAACGCCGGTTCCTCGACGGTGCCGTGCGGATCGGCGAGTGGATCGAGCGCACCGGGCGTACCGACGAGCCGCTGGGCGGCTACAAGTTCGGGGTGAACGGCGCGAACGAGAAGCTGCCCTTCACCGCGACCGAGCACAACACCGACCTGGTCGGCCTGTTCGGCAGGCTCGCCCGGCTGACGGGGGACAAGGTGTGGCTCGAACGGCGGGCGCGCGCAAGGGAGTTCGTGCAGAAGATGTGGGAGCCGTCGGGCGGCTTCTTCTACACCGGCACGAACGACGGCGTGACGATCAACAAGTCGCCGATCCCCGAGGACACCCAGACCTGGACCCACCTCGCCCTCGGCTCCCCGTCCTACGTGCGCTCGCTGGACTGGGCCGCCTCCCAGCTCGCCGTCCTGGACACCGCCGAGCGCCCCAACAGCACCGTCCCGCAAGGGCAGTCGTACGACGGGGTCACCTTCAGTTCGGCCGCTCTCGTGGCGAACGAGGACGCCCCGATCGCGTCGGGGCAGCCCAAGCCCGACCGCAACGGCGTCTGGTTCGAGGGCACCGCCCATCTCGCGCTCGCCCTGCGCGGGCGCCGGGCTCCCGGTGACGAGGCGCGCGCACGGCGGCTGATCGCGTCCATCGAGCGTGCCCAGGATCTGCTGGGCGGCGGCCAGACCCTCGGCGGCACGGCGGTGGCCGAGGGCTCCGGGGTGGTGTCGGCGAGCAGCCCGCTCGACACCGGTTTCGGGTTCGGCTACTACCCCCACCGGCACACCGGCGCCACGGCCTGGTACCTGCTGGCGGCGGCGCGCTCCAACCCGCTGGCGGTCTGAGAGTCCCCGACTCACCGGGCGGTGTAGCCGAGTTGGCGCCTCATGTACGGCGTCATCAGGGTCTTCGCCTTGGCCAGCATGGAGGGGCGGTTGCCGAGGACCGCGCTCTGGCCGCCCGGTACCGGCATGATCGTCAGCCCGTCGCGCGGGCCGAAGGGCACGATGACCGGGGTGCGGTGGACCGGCCGGTAGAGGCGGGGCTCCTTGCGGTGCCTCCCGGCGCTGTGCAGGTAGGTGCGGATGTTCCAGGCGGCGAGGTCGGCCTGGGCGAGCGCGGCGGGCGTGATCTTGAGTTCGGTGGCGTCGTTGACGTCACCGACGGCGTACACGTTCCGCCAGCCGGCGACCCGCAGCGACCGGTCGACCCTGACGTGTCCGGACGCGTTGAGCCAGTCGCCGTGTCCGCCCAGCCGCAGCCAGAGCGTGTTGGGCGTGGTGCCCGTGGTCCAGAAGGAGAGATCGGCGGCGGTGATGTTGCCGTGTGCGTCGCGGTAGGTGCCGAAGTCGTTGCCGGGCGACATGAACGCGCCGAGCCGAACCTCCACCCCGTGGTCCTCCAGCCAGGTCCGCGCCCGGCGTCCGGCCCGCTCGACGCCCGTGTTGTGCAGCAGCTCGGTGCCGGAGTGGGCGAGGGTGACCCGTGCGTCGGGCCGCGCGAGGCGTATCTCGGCGCTGAGTTCTACGCCGGAGGGGCCACCGCCCACGACCAGGACGTGCTCGGCGCCGGCGATCTTGTGCTGGTGGTCGCTGAGGGACTTGAGCGTCTCTTCGGTGGTGGTACCGGTGAAGCGGGCCGGTTCGGGGTAGTCGGCGCCGGTGGCGATCACGACCACGTCGTACGGCAGCCGTTCTCCCGTCGCCAGCACCACCTCCCGCGCGTCGGTGTCGATCCGCAGCGCCTTGCCGACCACCACCCGGCCGTTGGCGAGCAGCCGGTCGTACGGGATGAAGGGGGTGATGGACCACTCCGGGCGCACTCCCGCGCGCAGGGAGGCTATGCGGTGGAAGAAGACCTCCTTGCGGTCCACCAAGGTGACCCGCGCCGTCGCGTCGAGTCGTTTTGCCAGGCGGACTCCCGCGTAGCCGCCGCCGATCACCACTACGTCGCGGTCATGCACACGACTCTCCTGTGCCTGCTCGTGGGGGGATGCGAGCGGCGGGACGCGTGGGGCTTCCTCGGCCACTCGAACTGCCTGTGAGCGTAGCGCTTGAACTCTAAAGCTCTTGGGCAGGCGTGTGTACATTTTGCGAAGTAATGACGGGGGATGTGTGCGCACGCGCTTTCCACGACAGAAGGCCGGCCCCGCGCCATTCAGCGCGGGGCCGGCCTTGTGGTGGTACGTCGTCTCCGGCGGCGCCGGTCAGTCCGTGCCGGACTCCATGGCGGCACGGTCCAGCAGCGCGTCCTGCTCGGAGACCTCGCCACGGGAGGCGATGACCTCGGCGCCACCCTCGGGCAGCTCCGGCATGGTGCCGATCAGACCCGTCGCCGCCGCCTGAGAGGCGCCGATGGTGGGGCTGCCGGTGCCGATCAGACCGAGGCCGACGTACTGCTCCAGCTTGGCGCGGGAGTCGGCGATGTCGAGGTTGCGCATGGTGAGCTGGCCGATCCGGTCGACCGGGCCGAACGCGGAGTCCTCGGTGCGCTCCATGGAGAGCTTGTCCGGGTGGTAGCTGAACGCCGGGCCCGTGGTGTCGAGGATCGAGTAGTCCTCGCCGCGCCGCAGCCGCAGGGTGACCTCACCGGTGATCGCCGAGCCGACCCAGCGCTGCAGGGACTCGCGCACCATCAGCGCCTGCGGGTCCAGCCAGCGACCCTCGTACATGAGGCGGCCAAGGCGCCGGCCCTCGGTGTGGTACTGGGCGACGGTGTCCTCGTTGTGGATCGCGTTGACGAGACGCTCGTAGGCGGCGTGCAGCAGGGCCATGCCGGGGGCCTCGTAGATGCCCCGGCTCTTGGCCTCGATGATCCGGTTCTCGATCTGGTCGGACATGCCGAGGCCGTGCCGGCCGCCGATGGCGTTGGCCTCCATGACCAGGTCGACGGCGGTGGCGAACTCCTTGCCGTTGATCGTCACCGGGCGGCCCTGGTCGAAGCCGATCGTCACGTCCTCGGCGGCGATCTCGACCTCGGGGTCCCAGAACCGGACGCCCATGATCGGCTCGACGGTCTCCACGCCGGTGTCGAGGTGCTCCAGGGTCTTGGCCTCGTGGGTGGCGCCCCAGATGTTGGCGTCGGTGGAGTACGCCTTCTCCGTGCTGTCCCGGTAGGGCAGGCCGTGGGCGAGCAGCCACTCGGACATTTCCTTGCGGCCGCCGAGCTCGGTCACGAAGTTCGCGTCCAGCCAGGGCTTGTAGATCCGCAGGTGGGGGTTGGCGAGCAGGCCGTAGCGGTAGAACCGCTCGATGTCGTTGCCCTTGAAGGTCGAGCCGTCGCCCCAGATCTGGACGTTGTCCTCGAGCATGGCCCGGACCAGCAGGGTGCCGGTGACGGCGCGGCCCAGCGGGGTGGTGTTGAAGTAGGCGCGGCCGCCGGAGCGGATGTGGAACGCACCGCAGGCGAGCGCGGCCAGGCCCTCTTCCACCAGCGCGGCACGGCAGTCGACCAGGCGCGCGATCTCGGCACCGTAGGTCTTCGCACGGCCGGGCACCGAGGCGATGTCGGGCTCGTCGTACTGACCGATGTCGGCGGTGTAGGTGCACGGGACGGCGCCCTTGTCGCGCATCCACGCGACCGCGACCGAGGTGTCGAGCCCGCCGGAGAAGGCGATGCCGACGCGCTCGCCGGCGGGAAGGGAGGTGAGGACCTTGGACATAGGAAGAGTATGCATCATTACGCATGACCATGCAAAGGTGGGGTCGGTTACTTTCCCGTCATGGGCAGGAGTCGAACTCGGCGCCGGCGTGCGCCGACGAGCCGCCGCGCCCCCGAGCCGATACGTCAGCGCAGGTCGAGGCGCATCAGGATGCCGGAGGGCGTCGAGGTGCGGGATCTTGCGGTGGCGCGCGTAGGTCGTGTCCGCGCGCGGTGCGATGGCGGCCCAGCCGACGGGTTCGTCGCCATCGTGGGCGAGGACGCCCGGAGGGGGGTCCCTTCGGCTCAGCCCGCGACGTACTCGCCACGGGCCGGGCCGCGCAGTTCGTTGTTGAGCCCGGAGGGGATGCGGTGGGCACGGGCACGCCCTGCTCAGCGCACCAGGCAAGGGCGCCTGCCGTCGAAGGTCCAGTCCTTGATCAGGTAACGCATGCCGACCGCGTCGTCACGGCCCGACAGCGCCTTCGTGCGGTGGAGCTCGTGCGCGGCGAGGAGGCGGTCCATGTCGAGGCGGATGCCGAGGCCGGGGGTGTCCGGGACGGCGACCTCGCCGTCGGTGATGCGCGGCGGGTCGACGGTCAGCCGTTCCTGGCCCTCCTGCCAGATCCAGTGCGTGTCCAGCGCGTTGTACTCGCCCGGGGCGGCGGCGCCGCAGTGGGCCATCATCGCGAGCGAGATGTCGAAGTGGTTGTTGGAGTGGCAGCCCCAGGTCAGGCCCATCTCGTGGCACAGCTGGGCCACCCGTACCGAGCCCCGCAGGGTCCAGAAGTGCGGGTCGGCGAGCGGGATGGAGACGGACTGCAGGGCCAGGGCGTGGGTGAGCTGCCGCCAGTCGGTGGCGATCATGTTGGTGGCCGTGGGCAGTCCGGTGGCCCGGCGGAACTCCGCGAGGATCTCCCGGCCCGAGTAGCCGCCCTCGGCTCCGCAGGGGTCCTCGGCATAGGCGAGGGTGCCGACGAGGGGCCGGCACAGGTCGATCGCCTCGCGCAGCGACCAGGCGCCGTTGGGGTCGAGCGTGATCCGCGCCTCGGGGAAGCGGTCCTTCAGGGCCCGTACGGCCTTCACCTCCTCGGCGCCGGGCAGGACTCCGCCCTTGAGCTTGAAGTCCCGGAAGCCGTAGTGGTCGTAGGTGGCCTCGGCCTGGCGGACGATCGCCTCCGGGGTCAGCGCCTCCTCGCGCCGCATTCGGTACCACTCCACGTCCGAGTCCGGTTCACGGACGTAGTCCAGGTCCGTGCGGTCGGGATCACCGACGTAGAAGAGGTAGCCGAGGACCCGTACGGAGTCGCGCTGCTTGCCGTCGCCGAGGAGGGCGGCGACCGGGACCTCCAGGTGCTGGCCGAGCAGGTCGAGGAGCGCCGACTCGACGGCGGTGACGGCATGGACGGTGGTGCGCAGGTCGAAGGTCTGGGCACCGCGTCCACCGGAGTCGCGGTCGGCGAAGGCCGCCTGCAGCGTACGCAGGACCGCCGTGTAGTCGCCCACGCGCGCCCCCAGGACGAGGGGTTCGGCGTCGCGCAGGGTCTGGGTGATCTTCTCCCCGCCGGGTACCTCGCCCAGGCCCGTGCGCCCCTCGGAGTCCTCGATGACGACGACGTTCCGGGTGAACCACGGGGCGTGCGCGCCGGAGAGGTTGAGGAGCATGGAGTCGCGGCCGGCGACCGGGTAGACGGAGAACTTGGTGACGACGGGCTGGCTCATAAGGGGAACTGCCGTTCTGGTGAGGGCGGTTGGGGCGGGGGTCAGACGTTGAGGGTGTCCAGGACTTGCTCCAGGACCAGCACACCGCCCAGGCCGAGGACGGCGAGGACCGTCGTGTAGGTCGTCCGTGTCTTGATGGCGTCGATGACCGACAGGTTGAAGTACTCCTTGAACATCCAGAATCCCGGGTCGTTGACATGGGAGAAGGCGATCGAGCCGCAGGAGACGGCGAGCACCATGACCTCGGGGTGTACCCCGCTGCCGGCGAGCAGCGGCAGCGCCACGCCGGAGGCGGTGACGACGGCGACGGTCGCCGAGCCCAGGGCCACGCGGAGGATCGCGGCGATCAGCCAGGCCAGGATGATCGGCGAGATGGACCAGTGCTCGGTGGAGTCCTTGATGTAGTCGGAGACACCGCCCTCGACGAGGACGTTCTTGAAGGCACCGCCCGCGCCGATCACCAGCAGGATCATCGCCATCGCCTGCGCGGCCTCCCGGCAGGAGGCGGCGACCTCCTCCAGGCTGCGGCCGATGCGCGGGCCGAGTGCCCAGATCGAGAGGAGGAGGGTGAGCAGCAGGGCGATCGGGGCGGAGCCGATGAAGGCGACGAAGTGCAGCAGCGGGCTCGATCCGGAGGTGGCCAGGTCGGTCACCGCGGCCCCGGCGATCAGCACCACCGGCAGCAGGGCCACGGCCAGTGACCAGCCCATGCCGGGCATTTCCTCGTCCTCGAAGACGCGGTCGCTGACCAGGCCCGCCGGAACCTCGGGGTTCATCGCCCGGACGAAGGGCAGGCGCGGCCAGGTGAGGGCGATCAGCGCGCCGGCCGGGACGGCGATGAACAGGCCGTAGAACAGGGTGAGTCCGACGGAGGCGTGGAAGGTGGCGGCCACGGCGGTCGGACCGGGGTGGGGCGGAAGGAAGCTGTGCATGGTGGACAGGGCGATGGACATGGGCAGTCCGACCCACAGCAGGTTGGAGCGGGTGACGCGGACGAGCGTGAAGGCGACCGGCACGATGATGACGAAGGCGACCTCGTAGAACATCGTCACGCCGATGAGCATCGCGGTCAGCACCATGGCGACCTGGACCCAGCGCGGCCCGCAGACATCCAGCAGCTTGGTGGCTATGCGCTGGGCGGCGCCCGAATCCCCCATCACCCGGCCGACCATGGCGCCGAGCCCGATGGTGAGCATCGTGTCGCCGATCTGGCCGCCGATGCCCTCGTAGAGGACGTCCGAGATCTTCTCCAGCGGTATGCCCCGGACCAGGGCGACGCCCACGGCCACCAGGAGCAGGGCCGCGAAGCCGTTCAGTCTGAGCTTCGTCATCAGGAAGAGCAGGATCAGCACGCTGATTCCGACCACGACGAGCGGCATGCGCCAGTTCTCCTTTGAACTGCCAGTCGGGACTGGGATGTTCACCCTCTCGAACGGAATCCTCAGATGAGGATGCCGTCTACATATGAGGACGGAGGCTAGGTTGATCGTCATGCCGAGGTCAATGGGTGTGCACAACAAGGCCGTCCCGGGACGGGAGTCGGCGCTCTCGGACGCGCTTGCCCAGTACCGCCGCGTCGCCGGGCTGCCGGCGACCTCGCTCGCGTGGGGTTTCTGGAGCGAGCGCAGCGAATTGACTGCTGACCT
>NZ_JBSFHA010000037.1:0-92988 GCF_053596855.1 Streptomyces sp. NPDC001617 | reverse complement strand
CCTCGTCGGCGGCCACACTCACGGCCAGGGCGGCGAGGTACTTCTCGAACACGGCGACGTCCAGGGTGCCGCCCTCGGCCGGGTCCGGGACGTCGAGGGCCGGGTGCGGGGCGCCGGTGACGGGCTGGGCGGGGTGGTCGTGGCGCTCGCCGTCCGCGAGGCGGCCGACGATCTGCACGTTGACGGGTACACCGGTGCGGGTGGTGGCGATGATGCCGTACGGGGACCGGTCGAACCCGGCCTCCCGGTAGGTCTGGGCGGTGAGCCGGCCATCTTGGTTGATGACGTCGGCGAGGAGGCGTTCGAGGCGTGCGGGGCGCATGGGTTCCTTCGGGGCTGGTCGGGGCGGGTAGGTTGGGGTTGGCGGCTTCCCACCCACTAGCTCTGGGTGGGAAGCCTGTCCACTAGATACGGACCGTGCCCTGGCCGCTACCGGGGCACTTCTCCCGGTGGGCGACCGCCTGGTGTGGCGGGCACTTCTTGCCCACCGCTACGCCCACCAGGGTTCCGCAGACACGGCATGCGCTTCGTGGAGCCATACCAACCCCCTCTTGTGTTGTCCCGGCGGGCTGGGTGCCTGCCGTTGAGACAACTATACCAAGACGCTTTGGTAATGCCAAGTTGATTGGTCATGCGGGGGTCGGGGGCCCGGAACGGTCCGCACGCAGGATCGCCCCTGACGAAGAATCTGACAGCACGTCATACGCGATAAGCTCACATGCGCTTCATGAGCGGAACGGGCCAGCACGCGTCTGCCATGCTGAACGCATGGATGACCGCTCCGACCTCGACGCAGCTCTTGCGCGCCTCCCGCAGCCGGACCTGCTGCGCGCCCAGCGCGAGGCCGAACAGGCGCCCCCCATGGTGACGGCAGTCCCACAACCGTCCTTCCTGTCAGGAGGGGTGGCCCGCTTCCACTGCCCGCTCGAATGCGGCTGGCGCCACGACGAGAACACGGACCCCGGCCCGGTGGGCACGCTCCTGCTCCCCGCCGACTTCACCGGCGAGAACCTGTCGGACGTCATCACGTCGGCGGCCGAGGTGCGCAGCAACAACTTCAGGCTCCGAGTGGAGCAGGCGATCTCGGACCACTTCCAAGCAGCCCACCCCGACCGCTGACGCACTCCTGCGGGGGCAACGCCGCGCCTGGCTCCGGATAATGGGCGGTACCCAGAGCTGTCGGCGCAGGATCGCCCTGGGGAACGCGCATAACGTGTGTTCTTCGCCTGGCGGGCCGGGGGGAACGTAGAGTCGCGCCATGGCAGTTCACGTGACGATGCTCGTCTCATCGCTCCCCGAGGGCGCCCCGCACGACGACCGCACCATCAGGTACGAGGACACGGCCGACAGCCGGTACACGTACAAGACGAGCGAGGGCGGCGTCCTGGTCGTCCTCAAGGGCCCTCCTTCCGGCTTGGACAACCGGATCGAAGTCATGTATGGCCCTTCGGCGTGGGAGAGCGTGCAAGGCGACACCATCGGATCTACGCCCCGTCCTTAGGATCGCTCCTGACGAAGAATCGAACGTGTCGAACAGGCCGCTGAGCTGGTGTCGGGGGAACCTCCGTGATCCAGGTACTAGATAATTACTGTTATCTGGTATCGACCTAGAAGGAGGCGACAGATGCTCGGCAAGTACCGTCACGTGCCGTCTGGAACCCAGGTCATCGCAGTGGAGTGGACTGGCTCAAACACAGAAGAGGTGGCTCAGGTCCTTGGGAACTCCATGGACACCGTGGAGGCGGGCATGCTTCTGCTGTCCCAGGACGAACGGAAGTACCGCTACACCGCCGAACCGGGAGAGATGGTGGTCGTCGGCTTCGACGAGCCCTTCGTCTGTGATGCCGAAATCTTCCAGCGCAACTACGAACCCCTGAGCGCCCCGTGACTGAGCTCGTTCCCAGAGCGCGCGGCGGCCAGCTCGCCGGGCGCGCCCGCAGTGCCGCCGACGACTGGCCCGCCGAAGCACTCGACTTCGCCACCGAACTCGCCACCCACTACCCGGCCGGCGACCCCTATCCGGGCCTGGTCGGCGCGTGGATCGCACGGCAGAAGACCGTCAACACCCGCCGTACGTACGTCCGCCAGTACCGGGTGTGGGACACCTACGCCCGCGACACCGGCACGCACCCGCTCGACGCCCGTTTCCCCCTCGCCGAAGCGTTCTCCCGCCACCTCGAAACCGCGCCCACCCTGCAACCGGTCAAGGGCGGACGCCGCGGAGAGAAAGCACCCACCGGCCCGCCACGCTCCGACGCCGCCCGCGCCAACCTGCTCTCCGCCTGCTCCTCCTTCTACAAATACGCCGTCCGCGCCCGCGGCGAAGGAGCCGACCCCTTCGACCTCGTCGCCCGCCCCGAACTCGACCAGGACAGCTCTGACACCCAAGGCAGTACCGAAGAAGAGTCCGCACTCCTCCTCGCCGCCGCCTACGAGGACGGGCCCCGCTCCTACGCCCTCCTCCTCGCCATCTACACCGTCGCCCTGCGCCTCGACTCCGCCCTCGGCGCCCAAGTCGAGGACCTCGGCCACGACAAGGGCCACCGCATCCTCAACGTCCGCCTCAAGGGCGGCCGCCGCAAACCAAAGGTCGTCCCCCCAGCCACCGGACACGCCATCGACACCTACCTGGCAGGACGCACCACCGGCCCGCTCTTCCAGACCCGCACCGGCAACCCGCTCGACCCCACCTACGCATGGCGCCTCGTACGCCGCCTCGCCGCGAAGGCCGGCATCCCCAACGCCGCCACCTTCCACCCCCACGTCCTCAAGCACGACGCCGTCACCCACGCCCTGGACGCCCCCGACGCCAAACTCCACCACGTCCAGGACTTCGCCGACCACAAAGACCCGCGCACCACCCGCCGCTACGACCGCAGGAAAGGCCGCCTCGACAACAGCCCCGGCTACCGGATCGCCGCCCGCATCGCCGAACGCCTCCCCGCAGACGACTAGCCCTCGGCGGCCGTGCGCAGGCTGGTGTGGGCGAGGGCGTCCGCGGTCACCGGCGGCTCACGCCCGTCGAGGACGGACCCGGCAACGATCGACTGCACGATCTTGTTGGGGTAGTCCGACGTCAAGCCCTGCCCGCCCTCCCCGATGATCAGGCAGTGGACGCCGTCGGCGGGCTTGCGCCGCTTGGGCAGATACGCCCGCACCGCCGCCGACGCCAGCATGCCCAGGCTGTACGGCTTGCCCACGTTCTCGTGGTCGTCGGGGCCGCGCACCTCGTAGTAGGGGCGGCCGGCGCTCGAGGTCATCGGGTAGAGGTGGCGGATGTCGAGGCGGACGATGCGGCCCGGGCGGATGCCCTCCAGGAGCAGGTAGGCGATGAGCCGGTCGCGGTGGTGGTTGCGGGAGTTGTCCGGGCCCCAGGAGCCGACCGCGGCCACGAACGCGTCCCGTTCCTCAAGGTTGAGGCGCTTGGGGGCGTCGGCGTCCCGGTCCAGTCCGGAGCGCAGCTCGGTCAGGTCGGGGGCGATGCGAATCGCGCCGCGGTCGCGGCAGGCGTCCAGGAATCCGGTCAGGGCGCTGATGCGGCGGTCGTGGGACTTGGCTACGGCGGGGTGGTGTTCGGCGAGCCAGGCCAGGTCGGACGGGTCGTCGAAGGGCCGGTTGCCGAGGGCGTCTTTCAGGTAGCGGTCGTAGGACCAGCGGGCGACGTGTTCGATGCCGAAGGCGTACGGATCCACGTGGGGGCCGGTATGCGGCCAGGTGTGGTCGCACCAGTCGAGCCAGGAGGTGACGTCGCGGCGGTAGGCGATCTGGGTGGCGGGGCGCAGGGTGCCCGACACGATCCAGTCCTCGAGGAGCAGGCGGGGGTCCATGGGGTCTCAGTATGCCCACCCCACGTTATGGATCAAGTTTCCGTATAACCTCAGGGACCCCCACCCACTGGGGGAGGTCGCGCGCGCCGTGCCGTGCACCGTCCCACGTCGGGAACCCTGGCGGCCTGGTGGTGGGGGCTTCCTGAGGTTTCACGGACAGATCATGGTGGTGTCTGAGAGGGGCTCGGCCGGGCCCCTCCGTCAGACTGTGAGATCACGCTATGCCGAGAATGGCGTCTTGTCTGAGCGGCCTTCCCCCGCTTCCCCCTGCCGGGTCATGCGGTCAGCCACTGACCCCACTTGCAGGCGGTGCACAGCCAGGCCGCGCCCTCGCGGTAGTCGTCGCCGTAGCGCGGGTCGTAGACGATGCTCCCGCCGCAGTCGGGACACTTCTCGGGCCGGCCGTGCGGCTCCGGGTCGTCGTCCTCAACGGGCTCGTCGTGCGGCGCGGGGTCGTTCACCTCGTAGGTGGTGTCGACGCGGTAGCCGGCTGCCTCGTACTTCGGCAGCAGCGTGCCGGTGATGTATCCGCGGCCGATGTCGCAGGCCTCGAAGTCGCCTCCCTCGACACGGACGTTCTCGCCGTCGGTCCACAGGTCGATGGTGACCTCGTCGCCGTCGGCGTCACGGATCAGGTTCCACGTCTCCTGGACGTGATCGTCGTCGTGGCTCATGTGCCAGATTCTCCCTGGTAGTTGAAGGGTCTTGATCGGTGAGGAGGTCGGCGCTTAGACTGGCGTCCATCTAATCGGGCATGAGCCCGTGAGGTTGCAGTTGAGGCCACCAACCCCGGTCCGGGGCGGTGGCCTTCGGCGTTCCCGGGGTCAACGCCTCGGCAGCGCGAGGCAGTCGGGGCACCAGCGCTCGCCCGGCTTGTCCAGGCTGAGCGGGACGTTCTGCTTGGCGGGCGGCAGGGTGATGCCGGCCTCGGTGCTGCATGCGATGGCCTGGAACTCCTCCACGACGCGTCCGACCGGCTTGTGCCAGATGAGGGTGTCGTCGCGGCTGTCCTGTCCCGGTACGCGTTCGGCGATGGCCAGCATGGTGTTCTCCTCGGGTCAGTCGTCGAGGCGGTCGCTGCGGATCATCCGCAGGGCGTCCTCGCGTGCGTGGCGGCGTACATGGTCGGGGACGGGCTTGCCGTTCCGGAGGGCGCGCATGGTGTCCACGGTGTCCGCGTGCAGGCGCTCGATGCGTGCGCGGGCGTCCTTCCAGTCGTGGATGGCTCGTTCGGCACCGAGGAGGGTGAAGCCGCCGTTGCTGGCTTCGGCGAGTAGGCGGGTGGCGTCGGGGCGGGTCATCTCGTCGGCGTCGACGGCGCGGCCGTAGAACTCGATGTCGTCGATGAGGGCCATGGGGTGAGTCTCCTACGCGGCGAGGTCGGTGTCGGTCTGGATGAGTTTGCGGGGACGGTAGTCGGCGTCGTCCTTGTCGCGGGCGAGCTCGTAGTAGTACAGGGCCTGCGCGTCGTCGGCCGGCGCGGGCTCGGGGGCCTCGTAGGTGGTGTTCTCCGGCATGGTGAGGACGTAGCCCATGCGGTGCACGGTGTACGAGATCACCCCGGGGAGGGCGAATTCGCGGCGCTCGCCGCGGAGTCGGCACATGGCGATGATGACGATGCCGCCGCCGGTGATGCCCTTCTTGGTGACTTTGAGGCTGGCGGTGCGCAGTTCGTGGATTTCGATGGTTCGGACGGTGGGCTCGGTCTCGCCGGGCTTGAGGTAGGTGATGGTGACGGCGTGCTGGTGGTCGGTGGCGCGGTAGAGGTCGGCGAGGGTCCGGGTCTGCGTCTGGTTCTTGGTGATGCGCATCTGGTGTCCCCTCGCTGCTGTGGTGATGTCTCCACAGTAGAGCATCACCCATTGCTATGCAATGGGATGTGGCGTACTGTTGTGGTCACCGAGGCACCCCGGCCCGGCCCCCCAGCCATGACATAGCAATGGCAGATAGGAGATGATGGCGTGGCCAACGCCCCCACGCGCCCGCCGAACCGAACCACGGCGAGGCGGCGCCCTTCGAGAGGACCCCGCCTCGTGCCGCTCAGCCGAGCCGACCAGCAGCGCCTGACCCTGCTTCAGGAGGCCGCCACGCATCTGCGTGAGCAGGCCGGTATGCCGGAGCATGCCGCCGTCATCGACTTCGTGATGACGCCGGAGGGCGGGAACTTCGTGAAGCGCCTGAACTGGCAGGAGCGCGATGAGGGCGTCCCGAACTTTGCGTTCCAGGTGCCGAAGGCGCTGCGGGACGACATCAAGGCGGAGGCCGCGGTGGCGGGCGCGAACCTGGAGGCGGAGGCCGAGCATGCGCTGAAGCAGTTCCTGGCGGGCGCGTTCACGCCGGCGCAGCCGCAGAAGTACGCGAAGGGCCAGACTCCGGCGAAGGTGAACCTGAACATCCGTGTGTCGCGGGAGCTGCGGCAGGCGGCGGATGCTCTGGGCAGGCAGTTGCTGGAGGACGGGGAGTTGGACTGGGCTCCGCTGGCTTCGCATGTGCTGGCGTCGTATCTGGCGGACCGGGTGGCGGAGGACTTCGTGAACCCGATTCGGAAGCAGCAGTAGTTGGGGGCGGCCGGCTGGTCTGGACGCCGACAACCGGGCCAGCCCGCCCCTGCATGACGTAACAACCTCACAGGAGAAGAGACCTCACGTGGCTGTATCCACGGAGGCCCCCGCCGGCACGATGGCGGAGGGCCCGACCTCGCACACCCCAAACCAGGTCAGCCGACTGACCGCACCGCAACTCCGACTACTGCACCGCGGCCTGGACCCCAAGCGGGTCGGCAAGGACGACAAGGGCCACGCCCACATGGAGGCGTGGGACATCAAGCGGTACCTGCTGCGGGTCTTCGGGTTCGCCGGGTACGACACGGAGAACCGCGAGCTGTCCATGGTCAAGGAGATCGAGATCCCCGGCCAGGGACAGAACGCCAAGTCGCGGTGGACAGTCATCTACCGGGCGCAGGTACGTCTGATCGTGAAGGACGTCCAGGGCCGGGAGATCGGGCACTGGGACGGCGAAGCGGTGGGCGACTCGTACAACCAGCCGAAGATCGGTGATGCTCACGACATGGCGATGAAGACGGCTGCGTCGCAGGCGTTGAAGCGGGCGGCGACGAACCTGGGCGACCAGTTCGGGCTGTCGCTGTACAACGGCGCGTCCACGGATCCGGTGGTGGGCTTCTGCATGGCGCACCCGCCGGCCGAGTGGGAGAAGGCGGCCGAGACGGTGCCGCAGCCGGAGGACCCGCCGGTCCGTCCGGAGCCCGCGGGCAGTCGGGATGCCGGTGAGGAGGAGTCGGTCCCGGCCGCCGGGGACGGCCAGCAGTACGCGGAGGACGTGCACCGGCAGCAGCAGGCGGGTGACCCGAAGCTGGAGATCCTGGACAAGCTGTACTTGCAGGCGATCGAGGGCCGTTTCAACCGGCTGGTCCTGATCCAGGTGCGTGGGAACGCGGACAAGGACGGGGTGTTGGAGTACGAGGTGGATGGTCCGCCGCCGGAGCGCCGCCGGATGCCGTTCCGTGAGTTCTTGGGCGTGCTGGAGGCTGTGGCGCAGCAGCAGAAGGGCGCGGCCTGATGGACACCACCGACTCTGTACGCGGTCTGACCATCAAGCAGCCGTGGGCCTTCGCCATCGTCGAGGGCTTCAAGACCGTTGAGAACCGCTCCCGCCGCACCAACTACCGCGGCACTCTGCTCATCCATGCCGGCCGTGTAGTCGATGACGCCGTCAACATCGTCAAGTACAGCCGAGACTCCGCTATCCGCTTCGATGAGCTTGGTGGCCGTTCGAACTACTGGGACGCCCGCGAGCACATCCCGAGCCGGATCGTGCCGGCTCCGCCCACCTCGCTGGCGCTTTCCGCGGTCATCGCCACCGCGCAGCTGGTCGGCTGCCACGAGGCTGTCGATGGATGCTGCGCTCCCTGGGGCTTCCCTGACCAGTGGCACTGGGAGCTGGCCGACGTGCAGCCCCTCACGCGGGCTGTGGCGCGCGCCGGCGCCCTCGGGCTTTGGAAGCCGGATGCTGAGCTGCTCGCGGCCGTAGCCGCGGCCTGATCTACCCGGCCCGCTCATAGCGCGGGCCGGTTCTCTCTCCGCCCGCCTCTCGCGTGGGCCGTGCACCACCCATCCATCCCCATCCCGGCTGTCGCCGATCGGAGTTCCGTCATGTCTGCTGCTCGATTCCTGGGGGCCCTGCTCCCCGTCCTCCTGCTGTTGTTCCTGGCCGGCGCCGGTGTGTGGTGGGCGATCCGCCGGGAGCCGTCGTCGTCCGGGCCGGAGCCGTCCGGTGATCTGGCGTGGTGGGCGTTGCTGCCTGCGGAGGAGCAGGAGGCGTACGACACGGCGGTCCTGGACCTCGCGGAGCAGGCCGACCTGGACGCCGAGGACAACGCCCGTGAGGCGGCCCGGGTGGCCGTGGAGCAGGCCCTCCAGATCAACACCGTGTTCCACCCGTAGCCCGATCGTCTGGCACACCACCGAGGGAGGTGAGCGTCGTGCCAGTTCTCTTGATAGCCGTGGCCGTGCTCGCCTTCTTGGTGGCGGGTGCGGCCTTGTACCGGCTGCATCGTCTGAGGCGCGCTCTGATCGCGGAGCGCGCCTCTGCGCGTCTGGCGGGTGGCATGCAGGCCCGTGACCTTGAGGCGTTCCGTCGCCGTATCGACGCCCTGCTCGAGGAGCGGGCCGTCATCGCTGAGGCCGAGCAGGTTCTCGACTCGGCTCTTGCTACTCATCACCGCCCGGAAGGGGGACCTTCGTGACCCAGTCGAAGCGTTTGGGCTCGTACACCGCCCGACAGAACCTGATGACGCACCCCCGGTATCGGTATCGGGGGTGTGCTCCGGATGTGGATGACCCGAAGGCGGCGGCGGGGAATCTCGAGGTGCCGGTGACGGCGTGGGAGGCGCCGGATGTGGACGGCGGGGAAGCGCAGCCGGACCGGGTACGCCGGGAGGCTGCCGCGGTCGAGGTGTGTGTGGACTGCCCGGTGATGGTCCAGTGCCTGGCGTACGGGGCGTCGTTGAATCCTGCGGGCCGGCTGGCGGTGCCGCATGGGGTGCTGGGTGGGATGACGGCGTTGGAGCGGCACAAGGCGTTCGTGCGCGAGCGGCAGGTGGAGCCCGCGGTGGTGGAGCCGGCGCCGGATGAGCAGCTGAAGACGGAGCAGAAGCTCGCCGTTCTGCGGGCCCTGGCCGTGCACGAGGCGCCGGAGGAGGTCGCGGCGGCGGCTGGGGTGGATGTGCGGACGGCGCAGTGGCAGCGGTCGCGGCTGCTGACCCAGCTGGGCCTGGCGAAGACCGCCACGCGCGCGCAGCTGCTCGAGGCGGCGGTGGCGCGCGGTCTGCTGTCGCCGGGTGAGGTGGTGGCGGATCCGGGTGGGCCGGTGCGGCCGGTGCAGCTGTCGTTCGACGATGTCCTGGCGCACGCGCCCGTGACGGCCCTGTTCCCGTCGGCGCCCGTGCTGGGGGTGGCGGCATGACGGATCTGGTCGCCGCGACTGCGGCCATCACCAACCTGTACCGCACGATCGGTTCCCACATTGCCGCCGCTCGTCAGGAGCGGGGCATCCGCCAATCCGACCTCGCCACCGCAGTCGGTCTCACCCGCGCGTCCGTCGCCAACATCGAGAACGGCGCCCAGCGAATCCAGACCCACACCCTCATTGCTGCCACTCAAGCACTCGGTATCGATCCGGCCGATCTCATCTCGAAGGCGCTGGAAGGCGGCGATGTCCTGGTGCAGCCCCTTCCCGGCGGTCAGCGCGAGGCAGCCCTGCTCACTCGTCGGCTGGTGGCGGCCCGTGACCACATCGACGCCCTGCTGGCCCATCTGAAGGACGAACAGCCGTGATGGATAACGAGACCGTCCAGGAGGACGGCGTGGCGTACGCGGACGGTGTGCTGTCGGGCCAGCTGATGTCGGCGGCGGTGTTCCTGGCGGGCCTGCTCGCCAACGGGCTGCTGGAGACGGTGGGGCGCCCGGACAAGTTGCCGCAGGACTTGTTCCCCGGGTCGGATCCGGAGGTGACGCAGGCGAGCTTTCAGCTGGGTGTGGCGGTGGGACTGCATGCGGGCCAGAGGTCGGCGTCGCCGCGCCTGTACCGGGATGAGATGGCGCGTGTGCAGGGGGAGTTGGAGGCGATCGGGTTCGAGGCGATGGCCCGGTTGGTGGGGCGGTCGCGTCGTCTGGTGGCTCCGCATCCGGCGGACGGCGAGAGCGCACGCGGGCGTGAAGTGCGGTGTGACAAACCGACCAACGACACGGGGGAAGGGGACCAGGACAGATGAGCAGTGGAAACGGTAGGCTGAGCCTTGCGTTTGAAGTGCAGTCAGTTGCGAGGCTGGACGTCGATCGCACTCCGACAAAGTCGGAAGCCCCCGCTGCCACCGTGGTGGCGGTCCCGGTTTGCGAAGCCGGAACGCGAGGGCTGACGACACCACACCGGTTCGAAGCGAATGAAGGTGCCGACATGGCTCAGAGTACCCGGGGCTACCCCGGATCAGACAGTGGGACCCGAGACACCGGCGTGAAGATCACACCGCCGACGCACTCGGCCCCTGTCACTCCTATCCCCGCCGCCGCGTGACTGCCGAGGTTCTGCGTACGTACCGCTTCCGGTGCGACGCAGGCCAGTGCGCAGTGTCCGAACTTTCCGAGACCGACACAGCACCTGTCGGCTGGACGACGATCGACAGCATCGCCCACCAGTCGCACGCTCCGCTTCCGTCGGCCAAGGCAGGCAGGGCCCGACTGTCCGCGTTGGATGTCAGGTCTCTTCGATCGTATGGACGCTTCTGGCTCCACCTGTGCCCCACCCATGTGGGGGTCCTGGAGGAGCACACGCCGCAGACCGACAATGAGGGCGGCCAGGGCGCGTCCGTCGCCTGTTCCTGCGGGGCACGCCTGGCGTGGTCTACGCCGGACACCAAAGCGCTCTGGGTCCAGCACTACGAGGCTGTCTCCGTCCAGCAGGAGGGCGAGCAGCCGCGCTGCGGCTACACGAAGCAGCATCCCTCGCACACGTTCATGCGCCTGGAAGTCCTCTTCCAGTGCCCCGGCGTTGAGGGCACGGAGTGCCTGTGCGCTTCGGGTTCCCCGGAGATGTACGAGGGGCCGTTGCGGGACTGCCCGATCCACGGCGAGCACGGGGCGGAGGGTGAGCGATGAGCGCTCGCATGCGCGTAGCGCCGAGCCTGAACCCCTTGCAAGCCATCCTCACCAGTGGGCGTCACCGCCGCGAGGCTAAGAAGTGGCCGTGGGCCTGGTGGTGCACGGAGTGCGATGACGCGTACGGCGCGGCCAAGACCGAGCCCGAGGCGCAGCGTGCAGCCGACGAGCATGAACTGAAGGCCCACAGCGGCACTGCCCAGACTTCCCTCGCCAGCAGCGCGCAGGGACAAACCTCACCCAGTAAGGGAGATCAGGTGACCTAGCCAGTTTCGGCGGGAGATTCCTCGACCGCCTGGCCGCTTTCCCGGTTCGGTGCGCCAACACCTTCCGGGCCTCTGCGGCCCTCGTACCACGGATCGGACGCCAATCCGATCTAAGGCCCGCCGGGCGCCAACCCGAGCGAGCGACTTGCTTCGCCAGAAGCCACCACCGCCGAAGCGGGGCCTTTTCACGCCCTCGTGCAGCACACCCGAGAACGGAGTCCATAGTGCCTGACGCGTACCCGGTTTGTCAGCTTGACGCATCCGATTCGCCGCAGTCTCGGGGCAAATCACCCCTCCGCAATGTCGACGAGTCGACACCCAGCACCCTCGTGTACGGGGCCGCGCAGGAGGTCGCACACACCGCCTCCCGCTGGACCGCACCCCGGAAATGGCTCAAGGCCATCACGTGGCTCATCGGGGCCGGCCTCCACCCGCGCGCGAACGCCACCACGCAGCGCGTCGCCGACGACCTCGCCGCCCGCATGGACTACAGCACCGGACACGTCCGCTACGGCCTGACCGCCATGGCCGAACGGCTCGGCCTGTCCCGCTCCCAGACCTGCGAGCACATCAAGTACCTGCGCGAGCTCGGCGCCCTCGCCTGGGCCGAACGCGGCTCCCAGGCCAACGTCCGCCGCACCCAGGGCCAGCCCGGGTATGCGCGCACCGCAACCGTGTACGCCGCTGTCATCCCGGCCTCCTACGACCAGGCGATGGGCCACCGCATCATCGGCACGGGTTACACGGCGCGCATCATCATCGACCAGCGCCGGACCCCCCTGACAGGGCCTGTGGATACTGCCGGTAACTCGCCTGTGGATAACTCCAGTTCTTCGGCCCATCGGACCCCTTCCCTTACCTGGGTAGAGGAAGACGGAAAGCTGAAGATGGTGGGGGGTAGTAACTACACCTCGCAGCAGACTGCGAGCCGAGACCACGCATCCATCCCGCAGCAGAGGTCCAACAGCAACAACGGCAGCAGCAAGAGCGGCAGGCACGCCCTCCAGGTCGCTCAGGACATTCGCATCGCCGCCCAAGTCCGCCCCCTCGTCACCTGGACGCAGCGCGTACCCCTCCGGCCGCTCGCCTACTGCCTGCGCCCCCTCATCGACCGCGGACTCGACGCGTACGGCATCGCCGCCTACCTCAACGGCCTCTGCACCGGCCTGCGCTGGCGGCCCAAGCGGCCGGCCGCATACATCCGGGCCGTCCTCGCCGACCGCCAGCAGGCCGACCACAAGCGCGCCGCAGCCGTCGAACGCTACGAGCTGGAGAACCCGGCAGAGGGCGCCTTCCGCGCCACCACCGCGCAGCAGCAGTCCATCCAGGCCGCCCTCGACGCAGGCCGCGCCCTCCTCCACCAGAAGGCGGTCGCCCACGGATGGGCCGACCTCATCCAGCCCGCCCCGCCTGAGCACACCGACGCCGACGCGGCCGCCGACTTCGCCGCCTTCCTCGGCACCAACACCGCCCTCACCCCGACCCTCTGAAGGAGACCGACATGCCCCAGCCGACACGAGACGAAGTTGCAGCCCGCCTCTGGCAGGTCGCCGAACACAACATCATCGCCGAGTGGATCTGCTGCGACCCGATCGACCCGACGCACCAACTGTGCGTGAAGGGCGACGCGACGCTGAAGATGACGAAGGCGCTACTCGTCGACAGCCCGCAGGCCTGGAAGCCCGCGCCGCTGCTGGACGCGGTGATGGAAGAGTTGCGCCGTCTGGCCGCCGAGGTGCAGCAGCCCGAGACCGAAGAGGAAGGCGAACTCGTCTGCGTGGACGAGTGCGGCAACTGCGACGCCTGCGGCATGGAACCGTTCGGAACTCCTGCTGAAGGCTGGCGGGAAGCCGCCCGCTTCCTACGCCGGACGCCCCGCGACTCGGCAGACTTCCCCGGCGCGATCCGTGGCGCCCGCCTGATCGAGGACGAACTGCGGCGCAGGGCCGAAGACGCGCAGCAGAACGAGACAGCCGACACCAACGAGACCGAGGCGCCCCCGGTGTGCGAGGGCTTCCGGTGGATCGGCCAGTCCTTCGCCTGCTGCGACCGCTGCGGCCAACCCGCATGGGACCACGTCGGCGAGGAGATCCCCGTCGAGGGAGCTGGCCCGTTCGACAACCGGCGGACGGTACGCCCGTGGGAACCCGGCCAGGCCGACCGGATCCGCGCCAAGTGGGGCACGCCCGCTGACGGGGAGGTCAGCCGTGGCTGAGCCTGAACTGTCCGGCGTCGACCTCGCCCGCTCCGCCCTCCTCGCCGCCCGCGCCGCCGCCAAGAACCAGCCCACCCCGCAGCAGAAGAAACGCACCACCAGCCGGCGCACCACCCGGAACGGCGGCCGCGACCCCATCGGGTTGGCCGCCGCCATCACCAGCATGATGGGCGACCGCGGCTGGGAACCCCCCGAAACCGGCGGCAGCATCCTCGACCAATGGCCCACCATCGCCCCCGAACTCGTCGGGAAGGTGACCGCGGAACGCTTCGAGCACGACACCGGTGTCCTCCACCTCCGCCCGGCGTCCCCCGCCTACGCGACTCAGCTGCGGCTGCACCAGGCGCAGACGCTGCGTACCATCCACGAGAAGACCGGCCACCGCACGGTGCGCGCCCTGCGCATCCTCACCCCCGGCACCCCTGCCACCGCGGTCGATGCCGGGCCCGAACCGGCGACCGCGCCCGCCCCGGAGGCCCCCGTACGCACCCGCGACGACGGATGCCCCGGGTATCAGGACGCCCGCGCGGTCGTCCTCGAGCACCGGCCCGAACCCCCGCCCATCAACCCCTACGTCGCCGAAGCCATGGCCCGGCAGGAGGCCGCCCTCCGCGCCAACCGGCAGCCCGAGGACGAGCACCGCGACGCCGCCTGGGCACAGGAGCCCACCAGCCCGGCCGCGGGCAGCGTGGAGGAATCCCTCGCCCGCGCACGCGCCTACGCCCGCCAACACCGCGGCAGCGGGGAACCACGCCGCGCATTCGATGTCGCATGAGAACGGAGAACACCATGCCCAAGCCGTACCGGATTTTGATCACTGGCAGTAGGGATTGGGAAGACCAGGACGCCGTCTACAAGGCCCTCGCCGAAGTCGTCCGCGTCCTCCCCGTCAACCAGGAAGTCATCGTCGTACACGGCGCCTGCCCCACCGGCGCCGACCACATGGCCCACGAATGGGCACGCGGCTTCGGTGCCCTCATCGAGGCGCACCCCGCGAACTGGGTCAAGCACGGGCGCCAGGCGGGACCGCTCCGCAACGCGGCGATGGTGACCGCTGGCGCGGACATCTGCCTTGCCTTCATCCGCAACGGCTCCCGGGGCGCCAGCCACACGGCCAGACTCGCCGAAGCCGCCAACATCCCCACCCGTCACTGGACAGCCTGAGCGGGGGCAACACCGCGCGGAATCTGGCGCACCCTGTACCTGATCACCACGTGCACGATCGGAGCCGCGCATGCCCCAAACCGCCACGGCCACCCAGCCCACCATGTGCCTCAAGCACGCCGACTTCCACACCATGGACAGCGACTGCTGGGCCGTCACCCTCGACTGGTTCTTCAACCACAGCCACCTCCCCGAGCCGGAGGCCCGGGCTGTGTACCAGGGTGAGGTGGAGCGGGCGATGCTCGATGCGTACGTCCTCGAGCACCAGGGAGTTACCCGATGAAGACCACCACGCTGCCGCCGAACCGCCTGCCCGGCGCGCCCGTACCCGCCCGGCCGATCGTCCCCCGGCCACTGTGGGAGGCCGACCTGCTGTTCCGGGAACCGCAATACCCCGACGGGCTGCGGCTGCTCGAGGACGACGAAGACGACGACAGCGCCTCCTGACCGGAGGGCCGCGGAAGTGTGCCACATGTGGCACAAAAACCGAGGGCCCGGCCACCCACGAAGGGGTGCCGGGCCGTGAGCCTCAAAGTGTGCCACATGTGGCACACAATCCAGGGCCGCTCAGTCCACCGGTTCACCGGCCTCGGTCAGTGCCGCGTTCAGGACCCGCACCAGGCCCCGGATCCGATCCGGGTCCTTCCGCGCCGCCTCCCGCACCGTCTCCGGTACCAGGATCTTCGCCGCACGCTCCACCGCCGCCCCCGGATCCACCACCCCAGCCGTCAGCTCGGCTGCTTCCTCATCGGCTTCCGGGGACGTCGTCAGACCGAGCAGCTGCTTCGCCTTCTCCAGCTCCTCCGGCGTCGGCAGCGGATTCTTCTTCGTCGCCCACGCCGTCTCCCACACCTTCAGCACCGCATCGGCGCCGTGCTGGGTACGCACCGGGTGCAGGGCATCGACGTGACGCGACGACAGGTCCGGCAGCAGGTGCCCGCCCGCCTTCAGGATGTCCAGCAGCGGAATCGTCTGCGTGATCCGGTACCCGGTCCGGCGGCTCAGGTCGTGCTGCTCCTTCAGGTACTTCGCGAACGACCGGTACGGCTTGCCTGCCCCGTCCAGCATCAGCTTGTACAGCTTGTTCTCGTGGACCCACGCCAGGTACGGGCCTGCCTCCGCGATGAACGCCTCGTTGGCGCCCTCCACCTTCGCCGTCCACCGGGCCTTCGCGCCGTGGATGCCGCGCTCGCACACCGCCAGCTGGTCGGCCGGCTCGGCGTCCGGGTCGGGCAGCACCGCCACCGGGGCGGCCACGGCAGCGGCAGCGGGGACGGCGGGGGACGGCACCACCGGTACCGGTGCGGCGGGCTGCGCTGCCGCGGCAGCCTGCTGCTCGCGGCGGGCCCGCTCGTCCTCCTCCCACTTCCGCAGCTGCTCCTCACGGGAGGTGTCACCGCCCTGCCCGACCACCGGAATCACCGGCGGGACCTTCCTGCTCACGCCGCCAACTCCTTCGCCAGGGACCGCATCACCTGCGCCTGACCCGAGTCAGGAGCATGCTCGAGAAGAGGGATCTGGTAGTCGGACGACTCCCGGCCCTCCACCGCATCCTTCAACGTGGCGAGCACGCCCGGCGTGGTGAGATCGTTCCACCCGTCGTAGAAGGAACGGGTACCGACTCCCTTGCGGGCGTCGTAGGCGTTGACGACGAACCCCAGCTGGTCCACCACCGCACCCGTCAGCCGGGAGTGGGTGCCGATCTGCTCGTTGAGCATCTCGTACGCGTCGAACGAGGAGCGGTCCGACCAGACGGGAATGAGGATCCCGGAGTGGTCGATCAGCTCCCCGGGGCGGCGCTGCACGTAGTTGATGGCGAGGTCTATGGCCAGCCCCAGGTTCGGCGGCCCGTCCAGCACGATGACGTCGTAGCCGTCCTCGAGCGGGGCGAGCGCGCGGGCCAGGCAGGTGTCACGGCCGACCTGGAGCAGCGCCAGTTTCGCGTCCATCAGGAAGGCGTCCTTGGACGCGGGCAGGATGTGCAGACGGCCGCCGAACCGCTCCTGCGGCAGCGCGACCAGGGAGCGGGCCAGGTGCTTGTCCGTCTCACCCAGCATGTGCTCCAGCAGGCTGTTGGCGCCCGCAGGAAGGCCTGGGATCTGGAGGCGGCTGGTGAGGTGGCCTTGGGGGTCGTAGTCGACCAGGAGGACGCGCAGGCCAGCCTCGGCCATGGCCTGGGCGAGGCCGGCCGCGACGAACGTCTTGCCGACGCCGCCCTTCTGATTGCCCACCAGGATCCGCTTCACCGGCTGGGAGACGAGACGTTGCGCGGGCGAGGGGTGCCGGTCCAGCCACATGGTGATGGCCTGCGCCATGCCCTGCACCTTCGTCAGCCCGCGCGCCTCACACTCCGCGGCGAACCGCTCCGGGCCGCCGGCGGGCAGGAACACGCCCCACGACTTGGCGCCCCTGGTGGGGACTTCCTCGAGGGTGGGGGTGTCGTACCAGAGGTTCAGGGCGTTGGTGGCGGCGTCCTGCATGTTCAGTCCGTGCTCGGCGGCCCGGATACGGAGGTCTCTGCGCAGCTCAGGCGTCAGATTCACGAGCAGCTTTTCGCGTGCGCCGTCGGCGCCAGGGTGTGTCATGGCGAGCAAATTACCAGTCGATCATTGCGGGGGCCGGGAAGCGGCCCGAAGTTTCACCAGACTGCCCCGTGCGAACCGCTCACACCGGGTGCGACCTGGCATGCAGGACCGTGCCACCGGCAACTGCTGACCAAAAGTCAAATGCCCCGGGATGCCGGGGTTTGCGATCCCCCAGACGGGTGATCTCCCCGCCGCCCCCCTTCCCGCCAGCACAAATCCGGGCGTTGGGTGGAAACCGCTGCCAGATCCTGGGGACTGGCAGTCGCACGGCCGGGATCCGCCCGCGTGGAATCGCAGCTACACCCGCACGGTCCCGGCCCACGCGCCAACTGCCACCCCCCACACCTCCTTCCCCCCGGTAACCCCCAGCCGGGGGGAAGGAACACCCCAGGCAAGCCCGCGGCGGACGGCTGGGGCGAACCCTCCCCACGTGAAGAGATCCGCCAGTACAATCGCCGCTATCTGGCGGGTATGCCCGTGAGGTCTCAAGGCCCTTCCCGAACTGGGCGGTGTGTTGTCGGCAATACTCCACACCCCCCATCCGGCGAGGGGCCTTCCTCATGCCCGGTAACAGATGTCCAGACCATGCTCGCGCCTTCACGCCCTACACACACCGCCATGACACTGTGCAGACGTCATGTCCACGGCGCGTAAGGCCAAGGCCCAAACTTGTCTCGAATACATGTCAGTACACCGTGAAAACTTGGCCTTGCCTTACCCACGGACACACGGAGGTGCCACAGTGAGGGTTCCGCACACCGGACTGGCAGCCGGACACTGCGGGCGGGACCCGGGGGAACGCCGACGTCTTCCGGGCCGTACGAGGACCCTTCCCAATCTGCCGGAGGAGCGGGGACGCCCCATGTCCGCAGAGCCTTCCCACCCCGGGCCCGACCACCACGACAACGGGCCGGCCACGGTCCTGTTCCTGAGCAGCGCACGCCCCCGCCGCCACCGAAGCAGCGAGAGGACGAGCGTGCCACCCCAGCCCGCCCCGAACATAAGCGACGAACAGCGCCTGGCCGCCGCCCTCGAGGCAGTGTTCGCCCGCCGGCACAGGTCGCTGGCCGACGAGGGCACCGCGCTCGACTTCCTCATCACCCTGGGCGAATTCCGCAAGCTCCTGCGGGGCGCCCTGGAGCAGGGACTCCTGAAGGACCATCAGTACCGGACCCTGGACGCCATGCTGGAGGGAATGCAGTCCGCACCCGGTCTCCTGGCAGGCCCGGACGCCTGATCACCCGTATATGCCGGGGAATGTTCTTTCTTCACATATATAGCGGAAACGTAACAGTCTGCACGCTCAGCTGATCGTTTACCACAGTGCGTTCAACTCCCGTGACCTGCGTGGCACGATGGGGCGTCCGGACACCCGGAATATCCATTTCCGGCCAACCCGGCGCGCGCCCCACCACGCCCCCGTGGCCACGTGCGCCCCTGGGCGGGCCACCTAGGGGACGGGGACACCTCTATGGGCCACAACGCAGCAGACACCGCAGCACGCACCCTGCGCCTGCTCAACAGCCCCGAACTGCGCCAGCACCCCGCCCGCGGCCCCCAACCCTGCCGCCCGGCCTCCCCCACGCCGGCCGCCCCCATGGACCTCGGCCTCCTCGACTACGTCACCGCACACACGGACGAGATCGTCACCCAGACGAGGGCCGCCGCACCCGACGCCGAACCCCGCCCCCTGCACGACGAAGACCTCTACGCCTGGTACCTGCGCGCCACCATCGGCGCAGATGAGGCCACCCGCCGCATCCGCGACACCCTCCTCGAACGGCACGCCCTCGAGAACGCCCTGCGCCTCGGAGACCACGACGCCGTCCGTACCCACCCCTGCCCCACCTGCGGCGGATGGGGACTGTTCTGGCGCAAAGAGGACAACCGGGCATGGTGCTCCGACGAAGACTGCCGTACCCCAGACGGCATGGCCTCCTCCTTCACCCCCGCACGCCTGGCCTCGCAGAAGGTGCAGGGCTCAGAAATCTGGCGTCGCACCGCAACCTGACCCGCCCCCCACAGGTCTACCTGACAACACCCACCGCTCACACATCCTTCACACCCGGACCCTCGAGGTCCACCCGCTACGGCCGCCGGAGCTGCGAACGATGGCCGCCGTCATGGGAGGCCGCCATGGCCGCAGTCCACTACAGCCCGCCGACCACCGAGATTGAGGACTCGGCACAGACGACGGTCACCTACCGCGAAGCCGCCCTGCTCTTCAAGCGCACCCCGTACGCGCCGTCGCCGGGCACCATCGCCCGCTGGGTCGCCGAGGCCAACCGTGTCGAGGTCACCATCCCGGTGCAGCGGGACGGCCGGCGCGACCGTGTCTCCTGGACGCTGCTGCTGCGTGAGCACAAGCGCCGTACCGCGGAGCGGCTGAGAGCTGCCGCCGCCCGGTAACCGCCCGCAGAACCGTCCCTTCACCCAGAGACCCCCGTTGCTGCCCAGACCGGCGGCCCGGGGGTTTTCTCATGCCTTCACGCTGAACTTATGGCTAAGCAATGGAATATGGGTTAGAGTGGTCATGCCGACAAGGACAGGACCCCCAACCAGGGCCTGACCGAGTATCTGACGTACCCCGGAGCCCGCCATGGTCGTGATGACGCACGCCCACATCCCCTCCATCACCCTCCCCATCGCCGGGGACTATACGGCCCTCCCGCAGTACATCCGCGACACCTTCGACGACTGGATGGAACAGGCAGACGCCGCGACCAACGACGACGCCTACACCAAGGCCATGGTCAAGGCCTGCCTGACCATCGGCATCGCCGTCCCGGACTCCATCGGCATCGCGGTGTGCAACTGCCTGTACGACGGCTGCGGATGCGGCGCCATCTTCGACACCCACCTTCCCGGCGTCGTCATCACCGCCAACGCCGACCCCGGCTGCAACCTCTCCGCCCTCCAGTGCCCCGACTGCGGCCACGACCACCCCAGGCCCGTCCAGGACTGACCCACCCGAACTTCCCGCCCGGCCGCGGATGACCACAGGGCCCCGGCCGGGCGGGAGAACAACCACCAGGGGAGACCCCGATGCCCATCACCGACCCCATCGCTGCAGCCCAGGTCACCGCCGACACCCACGGTCTCCCCACCGGCCGCCTGACCAGCCGTGACAACACGGCCCACATCTTCCTGGAATCCCTCAACGGACTCCTCAAGTGGATGGCCGCCACCGGCGGGTACACCACCCGCCGCCCGGCCGGCCCCGGCGTCGTCATGTGGACGCTCGTCACCCACACCGACACCCGCGCCGACGGCACCGCCACCCCCGTCTTCGTCCACTCCCTCGCCCTGGACACCGAGGACGTGGACATCGACATCACCAACGCCGCCGCCTGACACCCCCCAAGGACCCCGCCATGACCACCATGACCATCGCCCCCGCCGCCGAAGGCTTCTCCGACGACGAGCTGGCCCGATTCGCCGGCCGCGCCGACGCCTACGACGACGAAACCACCATCACCCTCGACGAACTCGTCATCCGCGCCCGCTGGATCGCCGAGCTCCACCCGTCCCTCCCGTACGCGGAGGGCTACAACGCGTACGTCCAGGGCGTCCAGCAGCACATGAACGCCATCACCGGCCGCACCCCGGAGGCCCGCCGATGAGCACCCTGCGCTCCATCAGCTACGGGGGGGGCGTCCAGTCCACTGCCCTCCTGGTGCTCGCCGCGACGGGCCGCATCGACTTCCCGCTGTTCGTCTTCGCCAACGTCGGCAAGGACTCCGAGCGCTCGGCGACGCTGCGGTACGTCGAGGAGTACGCCAAGCCCTATGCGGCCGATCACGGCATCGAGCTGGCGGAGGTGCAGCGCGTGAAGCGTGACGGCACCCCCGAGACCCTGCACGGTCGCCTCGTGAAGCCCGGATCGCGCTCGCTGCCCATCCCAGTACGCATGTCCAATGGGGCACCCGGCACCCGCTCCTGCACCGCCGACTTCAAGATCAAGGTGGTCGGGAAGGAAATGAAACGGCGCGGCGCCACCGCAGGCCGTGTGTGCGCGGCACACCGTGACGACCCGGCGAGCACGGCGTGCAAGGGCCGTAAGTGCATTCAGCCGCAGATCGCCACCATCGGCATCGGTATCTCCGTCGACGAGATAACCCGCGCGAACAACCGGATCACCGAACCGCACGAGCGGATTGTGTACCCGCTCCTCGACCTCGGCCTGCGCCGCATCGACTGCCAGCGCATCATCCGCGAAGCAGGGCTGCCCGTACCGCCCAAGAGCAGTTGCTACTTCTGCCCGTTCCACCGGCCGGAGACCTGGCACGACATGCGGCGCGAGGAGCCTGAGGAGTTCGAGAAGGCGTGCCAGCTCGAAGACCTGTTGAACCAGCGGCGCGACGAGCTGGGCAAGGACCACGTCTACCTGACCCGCTTCAACAAGCCGCTGCGCGAGGCGATCCCGGACGGGGTCGACTTGCTCCCGATGTTCGACGAGGCCGACGGCCTCTGCGACTCCGGCTGGTGCATGACGTGAGCACCACCCCGAATCCATGACCTGGCCCGACGGCATAGCCGCCGTCATCGGCCTCACCGCAGCACTCCTCATCACCCTCCACCAGCACCACGAACACCGGAGCACCACCGCAGCAGCAGATCCGCAGGACGGAGAAAGACCATGACAGCTCGGACCCGCACCGCGAAGAAGACCGCCGACACCGCGCCCGCGCCAGCCGTTGCCAGGAAGACCGCGGCCAAAAAGACCACCGCCGCCGCCTCCCGCCCCCCGCGCAAGCGCACCCCCCGCAAGCAGACCCCCGGCGCCCCCAAGCTGTCCCTGGTCAAACCCCGCCGCGAACTCCCCACCCGCGAGAAGCCGTTCATGACCGACCCCCAAGGCTTCGCGACCTGCGCAGCCCTCATGGCCGGCATCACCACCGAAAACATCCGCGACTGGCGCGACCACCGCGACAACACCTGCACCCGGCCCCTCCGTGACGGCAGCACCCTCCACTACGACCTCAACACCCGCACCCTGACCTGGCAGGCCGTGTGCCGCATGGGCGCCGTCCACCAGTACGTACTGGCCTCCCACTCGATGGCGTGCGCGGCCCGCCTCCACGCCGCCGGCTGCAACCAGCTCCACGCCGACCTCAGCACCATCCCCAAGCTCACCGCCGACGAGCTCGAAGCGCTCGGCCTCCTCCAGACCCCCACCTGGGCCCGCCCCGACCTCATCGGCGACGACTTCACCGACACCAAAGTCGTCCCCCTCCCGGACCGCGACCCCCGCGCCCTCGCCGACACCCTCGCCCACTCCAGCAATGCCACCGACGAAACCCAGCCCATGTCCAAGGACGCCATCGCCGAAGGCCTCGCCGCCCGCGCCGAGCAGCCCGCCGACACCGACCAGACCAGGGAGCACCCGCAGCCGTGACCAGCATCGAATGGACCGAACAGACCTGGAACCCCACCACGGGATGCGACCGCATCAGCCCCGGGTGCGACAACTGCTACGCCCTCACCATGGCCAAGCGCCTCAAGGGCATGGGGCAGATCAAGTACCAGAACGACGGCGACCCCCGCACCAGCGGCCCCGGCTTCGCCCTGACCGGGCACCCCGACGTCCTGGACGAACCGCTGCGCTGGAAGAAGCCCCGCCGCGTCTTCGTCAACTCCATGAGCGACCTCTTCCACGCCCGCGTCACCACCGAGTTCATCACCAAGGTGTGGCGGACCATGCAGGCCACCCCGCAGCACACCTACCAGATCCTCACCAAGCGGGCCTCACGCCTCGGCCCCGTCCTCTCCAAGGTCCACGCCGAGCTCGGCCTCACCGAACCCCTCCTGAACGTATGGATCGGGACCAGCGTGGAGAACCAGAAGTACGCCAACCTCCGCATCCCCGGCCTCCTCCAGGCCCCGGCCGCCGTCCGCTTCCTGTCCTGCGAACCCCTGCTCGGGCCCGTCGACCTGACCCGCCTCCCGCTCCCGTCCCGGCAGCGCGCCGACATCGTCTACGACGCCCTCACCCAGCAGTACGGCGTGCCCGGCCTCTGGCACTCGCCCACAGCCAGCCGCATCAACTGGGTCATCGTCGGCGGTGAATCCGGCCCGGGCGCCCGCCTCATGAACCCGGACTGGGCAAGCGACCTTGTCGGCCAGTGCCAGAGCGCGGGCGCGGCCGTGTTCGTCAAGCAACTCGGCTCCGTCTGGGCCCGCGACACCGCATACGCCGGCAAGACCGTGGCCGCGCACGGCGACACCAAGGGCGGCGACCCCGACTACTGGCCCGCTCACCTCCGCGTCCGCGAATACCCCCAGCGGGAGGCCGCCGATGCCTGAGCACACGCCCGGCTACGTCGCCGCCCTCGCCGCAGCCGAACACCACGCCACCATCCAGGAGAAGCGCATGCCCACCCTCGCCTTCATCGACTGCGAGACCACCCGCCTCGATGCCGAGATCGGCGAGGCGTGGGAGGTCGCCGTCATCCTCCGCGAGTTCGAGGACGGCGAGCACACGGACACCGAGTACGTGTGGGAGTTCTCCATCACCCCGGAGACGGCTGACCCCGAGTCGCTCCGCATCGGACGCTGGCACGAGCGCAGGCAACTGGCCACCGGCACCGACGAGGCCGCCTTCACCGGCAGCATCCCGGCCGTCGTGATGAGCCGCACGGAGGCCATCAAGGCCATCCTCAACGTCCTCAGCGGCGCGATCCTCGTCGGCTCCAACCCGGCGTTCGATGACCGATTCCTCCGCAAGCTCCTCGGACCCGGCTCCGCACAGTGGCACTACCGGCCGTACGACATCGTCCAACTCGCCGCCGCCAAGGTCGGAATCGAAGCAGCCGGCCCGCTGCCGTGGTCGTCGTACGGCCTATCCCGAGCCGTCGGAGTGGAACCGCCCACCAAGGACGTAGCCCACACCGCCCTCGGCGACGCCCGCTGGAGTAGGGATGTGTTCGATGCGGTCACGGGTGGCGGCTCGCGATGAAGATCTGCAAAGTCTCAGAGTGCCAGCGCCCAGTTCGCGCGCGTGGGTGGTGCCAGAAGCATCACCAGCGCTGGCGTCTCACTGGCGCACCCGACACGCCGTACCGCTACAAGGAGGGAGCTCAGGCCCGGGTGGCAGCCATGCCAACCGTTGAGGAGCGCTTCTGGGCCAAGGTCGACAAGAACGGCCCGCCACCTGCCCAGCGTCCCGAGTTGGGGCCCTGCTGGGTATGGACTGGGTCCACGGATCAGAAGGGCTACGGGCGCTTCTACGACGGCAGCCGAAGCCGGAAGGCACACGACTATGCCTTTGGTCCGATCGCCGATGGTCTGGAGCCCGACCACCTATGTCGTAATCGAGCGTGCGTCCGGCGAAGCCACCTGGAAGCCGTCACACATCGGGAGAACTCCCAGCGTGCGGCATACAGCAAACCCACATGCGCGCGTGACCATGCACTGCCTGAGCCTGGCCCCAACGGCCGGCGTGTTTGCCGGCCGTGCGCCAACGAACGCAACCGACGCCACCGGGCGCGCAAGTCCCGCGACGTCTACGACGCCGTCACCAAGGGAGCAGCAGCGTGACCATGACCGCCCCCGAGACCCAGCACGGCAGCATCCTCCGCCCCCCATCCTGGTCCGTCGAACTCCCCACCGGGACATTCCTCCTCAACGACAACCAGCGACTCCACCACAGGCGCAAGGCCGAGTACATCGAACTCATCCGACGGGCATCCGGATTCGCCGCCCGAGCCGCCAAAATCCCCACCTTCCAACGCATCCACGTCTTCTACGTCGTCCACCCCAAACCCGGCATCCGGCGCCGCGACCCCGGGAACTGGTCGCCGACCGCCAAGGCCGCCATCGACGGCCTCGTGGACGCCGGCGTCGTCCCGGACGACAACTCCGACCGCGTCCTCGGCGGAGACCCCCGCCTCGGACCCGCCGTCAAGGGATCCCAGTTCGTCCTATGGATCACCGACCTGGACCAGATGCACCCCGACCACATCGCCCTCCTCAACCCGCCCGGAGTCCTCTCATGACCACCGCCCCCGCCCCGACCGGCCGCCGTAGGACATCGGCCGCCCTCACCGACGACTGGATGGCCCACGGCCTGTGCCGCCAGACAGACCCCGCGATCTTCTTCCCCGAAGGGCGTGGCGCCTCCATCACGGTCCAGACCGAGCAGGCCAAGCAGGTCTGCAACCAGTGCCCGGTCCGGGCCCTGTGCTTGGAGTGGGCGCTGGACACCGGGCAGCACTCCGGGACTTGGGGCGGCATGTCCGAGGACGAACGCCGCGGCCTGCGCGAGGCACCCGACGGCTCGCAGTTCCTGCTGTGCCTGGGCGAGCAGGAGTTCATCGAGGCGCGTATCGCTGCGGGTGGCACGCATCGTGAGGTGGCCGAGGAGTTGGGGGTTGGTCATCACGCGGTGGGTCGGGCGTGGCGGTATTTCGAGTCGGAGCGGAAGACGGCCGAGGCCGAGCAGGCGGTGAAGGCGTGAGCCGGCCGATCCCCGAACACGGGACCTCGAACCGGTACGCATACGGATGCCGGTGTACCCCCTGCACCCGTGCGGCCACCCGAGCGGACACCGAACGCAAGCTGGACCGCCTGGCTGGACGCCCGCGGCAGATCCCGGCCGGCCCGGCATCAGAGCACGCCAGGGCACTGAAGGCGCGCGGACTGTCGCTGACACAGATCGGACGCGAGGCGGGCCTGCGGACGTCCACCATCAGCCGCCTGATCAACGGTCAGCGGGACATCCTGGCCGTGAACGCGGCGAAGGTGCTGGCGGTTCCGTTGAACGTCCGAGCGTCTACGGGCGATGTCCCTGCGCTGGGGGCGACGCGGAGGATCCGCGCCCTGTACGCGCTCGGGCACTTCAACCGCACGATCGCTGTTGAGGCGGGCATCTCCAAAGACGCGGTGTGCGCGCTCGCGGCCGGGGCGTGGCCGAGGGTCAAGGCAGCCATCGACGACGAGGTGCGTGCCGCGTACGACCGGCTGTCGATGTCCACGGGGACGTCGTGGAAGACCCGCCAGTGGGCGGAGAAGCATGGCTGGGCAACGCCGCTTGCGTGGGACGACGACACGATCGACGACCCCAGCGCTGTGCCGATGACAGATGCTGTGCGGCCGGCCGCGACGCAGGGGGAGAACGTCGCGGACCGGTGGCTGCACGGGGAGTCGGTGGTCCTCGACCGGGACAGCCGGCGGGAAGTCCTCCGGCACCTCTACGAGTGGACCAACGACACCACCGCCGAGATCGCCGCCCAGCTGGAGATGAGCCCGGCGGCGGCGGAGCGGCAGTGGGAGCGGATGAAGGAGCGAGCGGCAGCGGAGGGCCGCCGGCTGTGGCGGCGCGTGTATGTGCCGCGTGAGCGGGACCTGACCCAGAACGAGATGGAGGAAGCGGCCTGATGGCTGGCGAAACGGTGATCACGATATGCGGGAACATGGTCGATGACCCGGAACTCAGATTCACGCCGGGCGGTGCCGCGGTGGCGAAGTTCCGGGTGGCGTCGACGCCGCGGACGTTCGACAAGCAGACGAACGAGTGGAAGGACGGCGAGAGCCTGTTCCTGTCCTGCTCGGTGTGGCGCCAACAGGCCGAGCACGTCGCGGAGTCCCTGACGAAGGGCATGCGGGTGATTGTGGTGGGCCGGCTGAAGCAGCGGTCGTACGAGGACCGTGAGGGCGTGAAGCGCACGGTGTTCGAGCTGGACGTCGAGGAGGTCGCTCCGTCGCTGCGCAACGCCACTGCCAAGGTGACGAAGGCGGGCGGGTCGGGTCAGGGTCGGCAGGCTCTCCAGGAGGCCCGTCAGGCGTCGTCGCGTGAGGGGATGCAGGATCCGTGGGCGACATCAGGTGCGGCCGCGCAGGGTGCTGGTTCGTGGTCGGATGATCCGCCTTTCTGACGGGTGCACGCGCGCGTGGAGGGGTCTGGCTTCGGTCGGGCCCCTCTTTTCGTGCCGGGAATCACGTTGAACCTATGGCTAAGCAATGGGATATGGGTTAGAGTGGCTATACCGCACAGGACGACACACGGGGGACCCCATGGCCTACAACATCAACACCGGCGAGACCGTCCTCAACGGCCGCACCTACACCCCCCACCCCAGCGGCATCCGCCTCTACGGCCCCGGCATCACCCGCCTCGCCAACAACGACACCCCCATCAACGGCAGCGAACGCCACTTCCTCATCGCCGCCGTCCGCTCCATCTACCGCATCACCGACGACCGCACCGCCTTCACCGTCGGCCGCTCCATGATCCGCGCCCTGCGCGCCGAGCAGGCCTGACGTGACCGGCTGCGACTGCGGCGCCACCCCCGAAGAGCAGGCCGCCGGGCGCCACTACGACGGCTGCGCCACCCGTGAAGGCCCCGCCGACGACCCGTCCGACCACTACGGCCTCTGACGCCGCCCCTCTCAGGAGAACCGCCATGCCCGACACGGAGACCATCACCAAACTCGAACTCTCCAACGCCGTCCTGCGCGTGGCCGACATCGTGGAGACCCAGACGAACAGGTTCGGGATCTACGCGGACGGAGCGCCCATCTCCCACCATGTGCTCGTCTACGCCATGGTGCCCGTCGACTCGTCCAGGTTGTTCGACTGGAAGAAGTGGCAGGAGGCGTTCCGGCAGACCCGGCGTGATGGAACGCGCTCGCACGTGAAGGCAGTGAACGACGAACTCCGCGACGTGTTGATCAAGGAGTTGGGTGACGAGATCGGCGCAATGGGTGGAGGTACTCACTACACGCCGGCGGCTATCCGGGCTGTCGCCCAGCGGATTACCGCAACGCGTCCCTGACCCACCCCGACCCGGCCTCCCACGCCCCCCTCGGGGAGGCCACCCCAGGGCCGCGCACCCAGCGCCCCCAGCCGGGTGCGCGGTCCACCCCCTTATCGCCGCCAATTGGAAGGCACCACCCGTGACCGACACCACCACCGAATCACCCGCCTCCGCCGCCCTCATCGCCGCGAAAGTCCACGCCCAGAACTCCTGGTACACGTTCACCGGACAGAAGGGCTACAAGGCCCTCGTGCCGTCCTGGCGGGTCGGGGACACGGACGACGGGTCGCCGCTGCTGTCGTCGGAGGTTGTCGGGCCGGGCGCCGCGTACGCGCTGGCCCGCTTCGCCCGCGACTACTACCTGAACCTGCCTCACCCGGGGGATGTGCGCCCACAGTTCGACATCGATGCTCCGGCCGGCCGGACGGTGTTGGCGTGGCGGTATGACGGGGTGTGGGTGGAGCTGTGGCACTCGGACGGTGTCACGGACGTCCCGGAGGCCCCGCAGCCCGTCCACACCGCTCCTGTGCCCGTCCAGGCCGCCCCGAAGGCCCCCACGCCTGTGGCGCCCGCTGGGAAGCCGCGCCGTCCTCTTCTCGGACCGGGCGGACGCCTGGTCTTCACCCGCAACCGTCGCAACCTCGACAAGGAGACCAGCACGTCATGACCGAGACCTACCGTCCCGCCGCCCGGCTGAAAGAAGGCGACTTCATCGCCCGCGCGGACGGCACCTTCCAGGAGATCACCAGCCTGGTACAGATCCTCTCCCCGGTCGGGATGGCCATGGTCACCCTGGCCGACGGGTTCGAGGTGACCATCCCCCACACCCACGAGGTCAACTGGCGCAGCCCCGCCCAGCAGAAGAAGGCGGCCAGCACGTCATGACCCGGGCCACTCTGCGCGTCTACGCCCTGGTGATCGCGTTCACCCTGCCGGGATTCCTCCCGGCCTACCTCCACGCCTAGGAGGCGTTCCCGCATGACCAGCACACCCGAGACCGAAGAGACCGAGACCGTTCAGACGCCGGAGGAGCTTCTCGCCGACCTCGGCGAGCTCCACATGCGCACCTGCGTGTCGCCGCTCCCCAAGCAGCCCGCCGCGATGGGCTGGCAGGCCGTCGCCGGAACCATGGCCGCAGGCTTCACCCGCGCCCTGCACGCCCTGAACCAGGTCGCCCCTGCGAAGGCAGCAGAGATCACAGCCTGGTACCAGGGGCCGTTCGAAGAAGGTCCGGACTCCGAGGAACACACGGACTGGCTGGAGCGGACGGTCGCGAAGGGTGACCTGGACCTGATGGAGAAGTGGGTTCAGGACGGCCGGCGCCTGGCGAAGTCGTCCAAGGAGGCCGTGGATGCCCACGAGGCGGCCGAGCAGGAGCCGATGCGCCTGGTCCTGTCCAAGGCCCTCGGTCTGGGCACTGGCGCTTCGTGGGACGCCATCCAGGACCGCGCCAACGAACTCGCTGCCCTCGCCGATAAGGACGGTGGCGAGTGAGCGTCATGGCCCTGATGCCGACGGATACCGAGCTGTCCGTGCACGTGGAGCAGCAGAAGGACCTCGCGGGCGGGATCGCAGCCGCGGTGTTCGACTCGAAGGCGCGCACCTACCGCTACCTGCTGACCCGCATCTGGGATCCGAAGGTGCCGCTGGCCGTGTTCCTGATGCTCAACCCGTCCACGGCGGACGCCCTCGAGGACGACAACACGATTCGGCGCCTGGCCCACCCGAAGACCGGGTTCGCGCGCCGGATGGGTGCGGGCGGTCTGATCGTGGTCAACCTGTTCGCCCTGCGGTCGACGGACCCGCGCGCTCTGCGCCACCACCCGGATCCGGTGGGCCCGTTGAATGATGCGTTCATCCGGCAGGCCACGGACCGGGCGAGCACGGTGGTGGCGGCGTGGGGTGCGGCCGGTGTCGAGCACGGGCGCGGTAACCGTGTGGCAGAGGCGCTGCGGGCCCGCAGGGTCGCCTTGCAGTGTCTGGGGCAGACGTCGACGGGTGAGCCGCGGCATCCGCTGTACCTGCCGTCCGGGGCCGTCCTCGAGCCGTACGGCGCTTCCATCACCAGCAAGGAGAACCAGCCGTCATGACCATCAACAACGCGTCTGCGGACGTGCCCATCGTCGTCATCTGCGGATCCACCCGCTTCATGGCGGAGATGGCCGAGGCCAACCTGAACGAGACCGCCGACGGGAAGATCGTGCTGGCTCCCGGCTGCAACATGAAGGAGCCGCACCCGCGTTGGGCGGACCCGGACGAGGCGGAACGCCTGAAGGGGCGCTTGGACCAGCTACACCGGGCGAAGATCCGTCTCGCGGATGAGGTCCTGGTCGTCGGGGACTACATCGGCTCGTCGACAACCGAAGAGATCCGGTACGCGCGGTCCCTCGGGAAGCCTGTTCGGTTTACGCATCCTGAGATCGACCACCGGTGCGCCAATTGCGACGGGGTGAACCCAGGGAAGTGCCTGTACAACCCAGGTCGTGTCTCGTGACCGCGCCCGTCATGCTGGGCCCGTCGCCGCAGAGTGGCGGGCCCACCCCGTTCCCCGACTGGGAAGACGTCCTCGCCGACATCGGCGACCGGGTACGCGCCGAACGCCAAGCCCGCGGCTGGTCCGAAACCGAGCTGGCCCGACGCGCAGGCATCGGACGGAACACCGTGCGGCGCATGGAGAAGAGCGGCGACGCGTCCCTGCGCTGCTTCGTACAGGCCTGCACGGGCCTGGGTGTGACGGTGGACGGGCTGCTGTCGCCGGCGTGGCAGAAACCCGACCCGAAGCCGATGCCGGGCGTGCAAGCACCACGCAGGCCGGTGTCGTTGTCGCCGCGGCAGGTTGATGTCCTGCGGGAAGCATCGTCGGGGGATTCCCTGTCCCAGGTCGGCGCCCGGCTCGGCATGGACGTCGGCACGGTCGGGTCGACGCTCTCGAGGGTCTACCGGCGTCTTGATGTGGCGTCCCTTCCGCAGGATGAGCGTCGCGCGGCTGCGGTCCGGGTGGCGATGCAGCACGGCTTGTTCGACGCAGCGTAACGAAAGTCTCCCTCGCCCACCGGCGGGCGCCTACTCACCGTCACATTGCCCTGGAGTGTCTCCGTGAACGTCATACGCCGCTACTACCGGCACGTGATCCTCGGCGGCGTCGTCGGCGCCGCCTCCTTCAAGCTCTGGCAGTACGCCCTCGCGGGCGCCGTGCCGATGTGGCTGCTCTGCATCGTCGCCGTCGCGTTCGTCCTGGTCGTGGAGTTCTTGGTGGCCGAGGCCCGCTACAGACGCGGCCGGCCAACCCGCCGCCGCGCGCACGCCCGACCCGCCCCCGCCAATCCAAGGAAGGACACCACCCCAGCATGAGCAACCGGACAGCACAGTTCGCCGCCGTGTACGCGGCCCTGACGGCCTCTCACGAGGTCGCCGACCACTGGGTTCAACGAGACGCCGAAGCGGTCGCGAAGGGGAAGCAGGGCCCCGATGGGGTCCGGGCCTGCGCGAAGCATGTCGCGACCTATACGGCCACGCAGGCCGCCGCCCTGTACGCCGTGCAGAAGGCGACCGGGATGCGCCTGCCCTGGAAGCGGGCCGCCCTCGGCCTGGCCGTGTCTGCGGCCACGCACTACGTCGCTGACCGGCAGGGCGGGCATTGGCGGGATGAGAACCCGTCCGGTGTCGTGCGTCTGGCTGCATCGACGGGACATGCGGGCTGGCTGGCCCGGGACCCGAACGCCGGCTATCTGCTGGATCAGTCGTGGCACAAGGGCTGGATCGCGGTCGCGGCCGCCATTGCGGCGGGAGGTGGCCGGTGAACGAGACGACCAACGTTCCCCAGCTGACGGGTGACCAGCTGCTGGAGTTGATGGTGGCGGGGGAGCGTCGTAACCGGCAGCGTCGCCGCGGCGAGACCGACGAACTCGCCCCGTACGCGCCGTGCCCGGTGTGCCGGCAGCCGGTGGCCGAGCAGTCCGTCACCCTCGGCACCGCCGACGAGGATGACCGGGTGCTGACCGTCCAGCCGTGCGGGCATCGCACGGTCTACAACCTGAAGGTCGCCCAGCAGATGGTGCTGAAGGCGCAGCAGATCGTCGACGCTGAGGAGAAGTCCGCGATGGACGGGACGGCCGGGCTGGACAAGACGCGCCGCTACCTGCGCCCCGTACGCGCCATGCCCATCTCCGACGACCCAGACGGCGTGCACCTGGCCGTGTACCAGTGGATTCCGATGTTCGAGGAGTGGGCGACCGGGCCTGGCCTGTGCGGGGAGTCCATGCGGCAGGGTGCGCTCCCCGAAGGGACCGTGGTGACGTGCGCGCGGTGCGAGGAGTGGCGTCCGAAGTACGAGCGGTACCTGGCGCCCGGCTACCGGCTCGAGGACGACGATGCGGAGGCGCTTCGGGCCAGGCTGGATCGTATTCGGGCCGAGGTGCGGATGCTGTGCGGCTGCTGCGGCGACAACCGGGACCGCATGGACCGGATCAGGCGTGAGCTGGGCCTCAAGGCGGAGGGAGACCTGTGACCGGGCTGGGGAACAGTGCGTCGCGTGAGGCTGCGGCGATCCGTGCGCGGGCCCGTGGCGGCCTGTGGCGGCGTTTCCTGACCGCCCTGGGGTTACGGGCCACGGATACGCGCATGGAGGCTGTGGCGGCCCGCTGGGACATCGGGGCCGCCGGCGAGCGGGAGACTGCCCGCATGCTGCACGAGCTCCACACTCGTGGCTGGCGCATCCTCAACGATCGGGCCCTGCCCGGCTCGAGGGCCAACCTGGATCACGTGCTGGTGTCGCCGTGCGGGACCGCGGTGGTGGTGCTGGACACGAAGCGCTGGCATGCGCAGAAGCCGACGTGGCTGGTTCGCGGCCGGGTGCACTGCGGGACCGAGGATCGGCACGGGCAGATCGAGGCGGTGGCCGGGTACGCGGTGCGGGTGGCCAAGGTGGTCGGGCTGGATCCGAGGTCGGTGTGGCCGCTGCTGGTGGTGCACGGTTCCCCGGTCGCGGACGGGGTGTTGACGGTGCGGGTGCCGGTGTGGCCGGGGCTGGTGTATGTGCTGTCGCCGTCGTATCTGGTGCCTACCCTGGCGCGGGCTCCGCAGGCCTACGATCCGCGGCGTGCGGCTGCGGTGGCGGCTCGGGTGGATGCGGTGCTTCGCCCGTATGGGGAGGGTGGGTAGTCGTAGTGTGGGTGGGCCGGTTGAGTTGCTGGCGCCCGTCGTCCCGTCTGGGGCGGCGGGCGCTTTTCGTGCGTTCAGCGGCGTCCGTCGCGGATCTGGTAGATCCGGGCACGCGACAGACCAGCCTGCCCGGCGATCGCAATGACCGAGTGCCCGGCGGCGAGCGCGGCGCGGATCGCCCTGTCCCTGCCTTCTTCCGCCTGCCCGATCCGGCTTGCGGCGACGGCGACGTCGACCAGTTCGGTCATGTTGCTGGGGTCGGGAGCGCCGAGGACGTCGGCGAGGATCTGCCACTGGTCGTCGAGGGGGCAGCCGTTGTCGTCGGTGTCGATGTCGCAGGCGCCGATGTACTGGACGAGTTCGTCGCGGGTGAGGGTGTCGCCGTTGGGGAGTTCGAGCTGGCCGCCGTGCGTGTAGAGGTCTTCGATGTTCTCTGCGGTGATGGTGCTGGCCATGGCGGGTTCCCCTCTCCGACGCCACCGTGTGTAGCGCGCTATACAAAGCGTGCCGCATCCCGCCCTTGAATGTCAAGCGCGCTACACATGCTGAGGGTGGCCAGTCCCGCGCCGCCTACCTAGACCGGCCAGCCCTGCGCAGTTGCCACTCCGCGAGCAACACGTCGATGTGCTGCGGCGCGTAGACGAAGAAGACGCCGATAGCTGCGCCGCCGATCACGGACAGAACGACGTTCAGGTAGAAGTGCATGCGGCCACGCTAGATGGGCGGTCCGTCGCCCGGACCTGGTGACCGCTATTGATCGGCGATGCCCACGGGCCTGGATGTGCGAGCGCCCCCGGCCAGGTGAGGCGGGGGCGCTCGTTTCCCGGGCGTTGATGCGGATCGCGGCCGGGGAGAGTCGGCGGATGCCGCCACGGGGGAGGCGGCACCAGCACACCCGCAGTCTGGCAGACGCCACTGACAACGGGGGCGGGATCAGACCACGTCCGCCAACTCGGCCAGCGCCTGCTCCCAGCTGGTGAAGCGGATGCCGCGGTCGTCGATGTACGCGATGGCGGGAAGTTTCCGGTCGGTGACCAGCAGTGCGCCCTGCTCGTTCCAGAACTCCCGCTTGGGGTGGGAGGGTCCGTCGACGTCGAGGACGGTGTCGAAGCCGCGGGCGGCGAGCCATCCGGCTACGGCGCCCGGGTCGCGGCTGGTGTGGATGAAGACGGCGTACGTCTCCATCAGTGCGGTGAGGGCCTCGAGGGCTCCGGGGAGGGGCGGGTCGTAGATGGTGCCGTCCTGCCAGCCCTTGGAGTAGCTGTGGACGACGCCATCGAAGTCTACGGCGATGGTCTTCATGGGCCTACGGTCCCGCAGGTCGGCCGTCGGTGTTCCCCCTGCCGCAGAGACGTGAGCCCTGGCGGGTGCCGCTTCCCCTCGAGCGCCCGCCAGGCCCCACGTCTCTAGTGTCAGCCCCAGCCGGTGTCGTACGGCTGAACCGTCGTACCGGTGCTGCCTGTTCCGGTGTCGCCGGTGACGACGGTGGTGGTGTCGGGGGCACCCCAGCCGGTGTCGGATGGTGTCGCGGAGGCGAGCGTGTCGGCGGCGAGGCCGATGCCGGCGGCTGCGGCGGCGACCGTCAGGGTGGCGGCGAGGCGGCGCAGGCCTCGCCGGGGCGGCCCGGCGGGTTTGGGGGCGCGGTGTCGTCCGTGACTCACGTCAGGGTCCCTTCGCTCTTCGGTTGTCGTAACAAACGATAATGGGGCGCCTGGCCCGGTTCTCGTATTCCACAATCCGCTGCGAATTCCCTTGGCCTGGTGTCCCGGTCCCTGGCAGTGGACGGGGTGGTGTGGGGGAGGATGTGGTGTACGAGCGTCGGGGGACGCCCCAAGAGGATGTTGTCGTAGGCTCGTTGCGTTCTCAATCGGTTGTGTGTGCGGGTGACCGCAGTGCGGGTATCCGCAGTTGATCTAGGGTGTCAGTCCGTCGGGGGTGGATCGTTGGCCATGGTTTTCGCTGAGGGTGACAGAGTCGGGGAATTCTCCCCGCAAGCCAACGATCTGTATAAGGCAATCGCCCGCCAGGAATGGGAACGCGTCGACGATTTGCAGACCGCGCATCCGAATGCCCGGCACGAATTGCTGGCCTGGGGACTCATCAGCGATCAAGAGCAGCCGGTGGTCCGTGACCCGCAGCCTGCCCTGCGGTCGATGGTGACCCGTGAGCTCCAGGAGGCGCTGCGCCACATCAGCCTGGTGGCCAGCATGCCGGACCTGTCGATCGGTCTCATCCGCGAGTACCGGCAGGTGCAGTTGCGGGCCGGCGGGTCCAGCATCTATCTGGCGGATCCGGAGACGGTGAACACGCGTCTTCAGGACGTGGTGGCGGGGGCGCGGCGGGAGATCCTGGCGGCGCAGCCCGGTGGGCCGCGTAAGCGGGAGGTCCTCGAGGGTGCGGTGTCCCGTGATTCCCAGGCCCTGGATCGGGGGGTGGAGTTGCGGACGATCTACCGGGACACGGTGCGGGATCATGCGGTGACGGCGGAGTATGCGCGGACGATGGCGGCTCGTACGAGTGGCCGGCCTGCGCAGTATCGGACGTTGCCGGGCGACTTCGAACGCATGATCATTGTGGATCGGGAGCAGGCGTTCGTCTCCGACCACATTGTGGAGGGTGCGCCGGAGCATGCGGCGTGGCTGGTGACGGACCCGGCGGTGGTCGCCGTGCTGGCCAGCATGTTTGATGCGTTGTGGCGGCGGGCGCAGCCGTGGTGTGGGGAACTCCGCCCGCGGGTCGGGGCCGGGGCGGTGGATACGGTGTCCGGGACGGACGGGGTGCGCACCGACGGCTATCAGCGGACGGTGATGCGCTGCCTGTGCGCGGGGGAGTCGCAGACGGCGGTCGCACGGAAGATGGGCGTTTCTAAACGGAAGTTGGAGGACGACATCGCCGTCCTGAAGACGTTGTGGGGGGTGCGCACCCTCAATGAGCTGATCTTCCAGTTCGCTCTGTCACCGGATCAGCTCGTCGACGACACCACCGGTGCCGCGGACGGTTCGGGCCTGGATACGGCGGTCGCGTAGCTCAGCCGGCCTCGTCCAGTGGTAGCTGGGCCTGCGGGTCGGCGTTCCCCGCGGCCTGCCACTGCTGCCGGTAGCGGTAGACGTCGTGCTCGCACTCCTTGCGGGCGTGGAACACGGCGGAGTCGTCGCCGAGGTCGGGGCGCCACAGGTTCGGGCCGGGGAACCGTACGCCGTTCATGCGGGCCGTGATGGCCTCGCCGCAGGACAGGCAGTGCCCGGCCGGGATCGACATCAGTTCCTCGGTGAGGACCATCTGGGCGCGGACCTTGTCTTCGGTCAGTTCGTGGGAGCAGGGCGGGAGTTCCCCGCAGGCCCGGCAGACGGCGTAGTGCTCGGCCAGGACGTCCCACTTGTGGGAGGCGCGACCGACCAGGTGGATGGGCTTGGCCTCGGGCGAGTTGTCGGGGCGCACGACGACGCTGACGGGACGGTCTCGCCACGTTTCCGGGGTGGGCCGTTCGTCGCGGCGGCTCGGGTCCAACGGGTGAGCGTCCAGATGACGTCCCTCCCAGCGGGCCACCTCGTCCGCGAAGGCCTGGTGCCACTTCTCGCCCCACAGGTCCGGCGGGATCTCCCGGACCTCAACCACACGGTGGGCGGCGCGCTCGTACACGACCAGCGTGCCGGGCTCGAGGGTGACGATCCGGTCGTCGTACATGCGGTCGTGGATGCGGTCCTCGCGGCGGCGCTGCGCCGAGGACGCTTCTCCGTAGCGGCGTGGGCCGGTGCGGGGGAAGTGGACGGCGAATCCGGACTTGGTGGGGTTGCGGGTGCTCCAGTACTCCCGCCCGTTGATCATCACCATGGTCAGCCTTCCTCCTTGGCTGCGGGGATGACAGTGAACTGACCGGGCCCGTCTTCGCGGATCGTGTCCCCGAACAGGGCCGGTACCCGCTTGTCGCCCATGACCAGCGTCAGGCCGATGGTCTCGAGGCGCCCGTTGACGCTGCCGGTGCGCATCTTGGACGGCGCGCACCACTCGTAGACGCTGGTCAGGTTCTCGGGGGTGAGGACGCGTTCCAGCGGCGCGTAGTCGATGTGCGGCATGCCGGCCATGACCATGGCTCCGCAGTACGTGCAGTGGAATTGACCGATCGGGGCGCCGACCAGCTGTTGTGGCTCCCACGGCCAGGGGCAGCGTTCGCCCTGTTCGTTGAGTGGGGCGCTGATGTGGAGGTCGCGGGTGAGGTCGAGGTCTTTGGCGTCCTTGGGGTCGATGTCGGTCCAGGCCTGGACGAGTTGGGCGGTCACGTGGTGGGCTCCTTGTTCTCGAGGGCGGGTGTCTGTCGGGGAAGGCGGCTTTCGTCCAAAGCCTGGATGGTGGTGCAGGGCCAGACCATGCCGCAGTCGTTGCAGCAGCCGGTCGTCTTGCCTCGGCTGTGCAGCGTGCGCACCCGGTCGACGTCGGCCGCCCAGGCGGCGTTCGCGTCGTGGCTGCGCTGTGCCGCCTCGACGAGCTGCTTCCAGTTCAAGTGCAGGCCCGCATCCAGCGCGCCGGCCAGCTCCTTGCGGGTGACCTCGTGCGCCACCTGGGCGTCGGAGGCGGTCAGCGGGCGTCCGAGACCGGAGTACTTGCCCTCGGTGACCGCGGCCCTGATGCGTTCGAGCTCGGCGGCCTGCTCCTGCGCTTCCTTCAGTTGCGTGGTGAGTTCCTCGTACCGTCGGCGGCCGAGGGGCTGACGCCCGCTGTCGTGCCAGGCCTGCATCAACCGCTGGGCGGTCTCGAGTTGTTCGGGGGTGATGGCGGCGAGCATGGTGTCGGCGAGGGGTTCGCGGAAGACGTCGCCCATGCCACTGCCCCAGAACGTCCAGTCGAGAAGCGACCACAGTTCGCCACGCTCGCGGGGTTCGGGGTCGGCGGTCGATTCGGCGGCATCTGCTGGTCCGACGACGATCGTGGTGACGCGCTGCGCAATCCGGTACTCGAAGCCGGGCACCAGGTTCTGGCGCTTCGCGAGGCGTTCGGCGGCCCAGGCGTAGTCGTCGCTGAAGGCGCTGCTGTCCTCCCAGGTGCCGCCTTCTTCGCGGGACTGGAGGAAGTACTCGACGGTCTGGCGGGTGGTCTGGTCGGTCATCAGAGGCTGTCCAGGGTCGGTTGCAGGTAGACGAGCTCGAGCTCGGTCTGCCCGGGGATGGCGTCGTGCGCGGGTGGCACGGTGGCGGGCTTGGGCCGGCGTACGGCCCGGGGTGTGGTGAGGCCGCGTTTGCGGGCGCAGGTCGGGCCGTAGCCGGTCGGGGACGGGTTCTTCAGCCGCCGGTGGCAGTCCCGGCACTCCAACCCCGTCACGGCGCCGCCTTGGCCATGCGGTCGGCCAGGTCGATGAGGAACCGGGCGTGGCAGGTGTCTTCCTCCCCGTCGGCAGGCAGATCGCACGGGCAGGCGAGGTCCTTGCCAGCCAGCTCGTGGACGTGGGCCAGGATCCAATCCCTGCGGGCGTTCATGGCGTCCAGGTAGTCGGCTCCGGCGTACGGGTTGTAGACGGTGGGGGAGTTGGTCTCCAGCCATTCCCGGTAGAGCGCTGTTGCGTGCGCTGCGTCGTCAGCGTCAACGCCGATCTTGAAGGGGTTGCCGTATCGGCTGGTCCGGTCGACGATCTGGGCGCCGTTCGGGTTGGTGGTGGCGCCGGCCAGGGTCCAGCCGGGAAGGCGCTTGCGCTGGATGCGTGCGGGCATCTCAGGCCTCCTGGGCGGTCGGGCCGGGGCAGATGAACGGGTACGGCGGGTTGGTGCCCTTGCAGGCGGGGCAGTCCTCCGCGTTCCCGCCGACATGCTTGGGCTGCTGGGCGTTGCCGTGCCATTTGGCGGGCGCGATGTCTACGGCCTGCTGTTCAGCGACGCGGAGCGCGGTGGTGAGGTCGAAGCGGTGGGCGTCCAGCCACGCCTGCCCGCGTTCGGACGAGACGCGCTCACGGTCCCAGTGGCCGTCCGTGCCGAGGCACAGGCTGTTCTGGAGTACGGCCCAGCGGTCGTCGCCTCGGTATTCGACGGTGATGGCGAAACTGCCGCCCGGGTCGGCGTGTTCGGGTACGAGGTTCACCTCGTAGCGGGTCGGCCGGGAGACGGCTGAGCCGGGCGTGTACCGCTTGGGCCGGTTCGGGTTCATCAGGCAGGTGTCGGGGTCGATGCCTTCGCAGTTGCGGCAGGAGTGCGCCTCCGGCTGCTGCGCCTCGGCGGCCAGACGGCTCCCGTCCGGCTCGTCCTGCGCCCACTGGCGGATCTGGGCTGCGGCGCGGTTCGTGACGCCGTACTTGGCCGTCAGTCGGTCGGCGACCTCGCGGTAGACGGCGGCCCGGTCGGCGGTCTTGCGTGCCTGCTCTGCCTCGGTACGGGCCTGATGCTCGGCTTCGGCGCGCGCCATCAACTCGTCGTGCTCGATGTCGAGCGGGCGGACTGCGCGCGGGACGAGGCCTGTTGCCGCGCCGGTGGGTGGTTCCGGACGTGATGGCGGCGTGTTCGGACGGGCCAACTGCTCCAGCTCCCGCAGCGTGAGCGGCCGGTCCGGGTCGTGTGTGCGGGTGAGGTCGGCGATCCAGTCCGGCCAGTCGCTCATGTCGCCGTCGTGGGCGTCGTAGTAGCGGTCGACGGGCTGGTCGGTGGCGTGGCCGTCGTCGCGGACCCACAGGCCGGTGACGAAAACCTGGCGGGCGTCCGGGCTCACGCTGCTGCCGTAGTCGAGGCGGATGCCGGTGATGCGGATGTGGCCGGAGCCCCACCGGTTGGGGACGTCGGGGTAGCCGGTGACGTGCAGGGCGATGGACTGCCCGGCAACGGTCGCGGTGGGCTGGGTGTCAGCCACGGTTGGCCTCCGAAGCAGTGATGGGGCGAATCCCTTCGCGATTGCAGGCGCGGCACCGGCGGACAATGCCACCGTCGTCGGTCTCCTCAACGACCTGCCCGTAGCCCTTGCAGGCGGTGCACAGGCGTCCGTTGATGAGCCGGTGGACGGTGTCGACGGCCTCGGGGCCGCAGTGTCGGGCGGTGAGGGCGGCCTCGACCTCGTCGAGGATTGCGGCGCGGTAGGCGGCCAGCGCGTCGCGTACCTCGGCCGGGGACCAGACGGTCATGCTGCCCCGGTCGGTCCGGATCATCGTCTTCAGGACGTCGTGGGCGGACATCTTGCTCATGGTCTTCGGGCCTCCGGGGGCTGTTGGGGGCGTGGTTCAGGCTCCCGCGGATGCGGGCATGCCGTTGCGGGTCAGGCGACGGGCAGGGTGAGAGCGGACAGGCGCAGCGCTGCGGCCTCGCAGTGGTCTTCGCGGCCCTCGATCGCAACGCCTCGAAGACCGAGCTGCCGGGCGGTAAGAAGGGTGCTGCACGAGCCGCCGAAGGGATCCAGCACCAGCCCGCTCGGCGGGCAGCCGTAGCGGATGAGCGGCTCCAACAGCGGTACCGGCTTCTCGGTCTTGTGGATGCCGCGCTTGTGCATCGACCGGACCTGCAGCACCGAGGTGAGCAGCCGGGTTCCGTCATCGGTCCAGCTCGTGTGTTCCTTGTACGAGCCGAGATGCGGGGAGCGGACGTCGGGGCTGGAGCCGACGCGGCTGCGCGGGTCGCGGCCGGTGACGACTCGCTGGGCTTCGTGGTGCACGCCGCTCCAGGGTCCGCAGTACCAGTGCAGGACGTGTTCGTGGATGCGGCGGAACCGGTCGGCTGCGCGGGAGCTTCCGTTGTGCTTTTCCCAGATGACGTGCACGTCGCCGTGGATCGGCTTGTCGTCCTCGTCGCGGCCGATGATGTCCTGGGAGAGCTTCCATCCGGCGGTAGTGAACTCGGACTGTCGACGGAGGAACATGCGCATGGAGCCGAAGCACCACATGGCGTTGGAGTGGGCGGCGGCAATGTCCAGCCAGCCGTCGGGCCAGCGGTCCCAGCCGTGTTGGGTGTCTTCGTAGGGCGGGTCGGCGATCACCAGGTCGGCCTGTATGCCGAGGTTGGGGAGGATGTCGCGCATGTCTCCGTGGTACAGCTGGAGGCCGGCCTCTCGGTCTTCCCAGTAGGGGGTGGGCATCCTGCCTCCGTTCGCAGGTGGTTGGGGCGGTTTCAGGCTCTCGCGGAATGGGGTGGGGGGTTCCCCCGCCGGGTAGGCGCGGGCGGGTCACGCCGTCAGCAGGTCGTCTTCGCGGAAGGGTCGGGTGAAGTCGTCGTCGGGGTGGCTGCCGACATGCCATTCGGGTCCGCCCCACTCGTTGCCGTTGTGGGTGCCGCGCTGGTTGAGGCGGCGGGTGCAGGTGTAGCCGTCCCGGCTCATCAGCCCGCACCGGTCGGCGGGGGTGAGCGGGTTGCGGAACGGGACCTGCGGGCGCTCGAAGGTGATGCCGGCGTCTTCGAGGTCCTGGACGTATTCGCCGACCGCCTCGCGGAACAGTTCGCTGGCGCGGGCCTGCTCGATCTCGGTGAGGACGGTGGTGCCGGGGCCGGTGCAGGTGTCGTTGCGGGCGTCGCGGATGCTGGTGGTGCTGGAGGAGTAGCGGTCGATGGAGACGGTGGCGCCGCAGTCGGTGCAGGTGCCTTCGAAGATGAGGGCGTGGTCGCGGCTTTCGCGGGGGAGGCGCTTCCAGGTGAGGGTGTGGCCGTTGCGTCCGGCGACCTCGTCCATGTACTGCTTGCCGTCGGTCCACCACTGCTGCGCCATGGCCGGTCTCCCCTGGGTTGGCCTGTCGGTACTGCCAGTCTAACTCATATCCCATTGCTTAGCCATAGCTTCAACGTGAGCCGTCCCCACCACCCCGCAACCACGGCGCCACCCGCTCGTTAACCCGTACGTGACGGCGGGTCCGTCCCGGGGGAGGTCCTCAGACCGGACCCGCAGCTACACCCCGCCCCCTACCGCCCGCACGCAGGCCGCGCCACCCTGGAAAGCCGACAACCCCCAGGGAGGCCACGGTGAACTGCCCCAACTGCGGAGGCGCAGCCCAGCAGGGTCCCGACGGCTCCTGGTCGTGCCCCAACTGCGGACCCATCTCAGGTTCGACGGCGGCCGCGCGGGTAGGGTCGGCGTCGTGACCCGGCCGAAGAACACCCCGCACGCCCGGCCTTCCGTGCCGACGCCGGCCGCGGCCGCTGCTGCCGCGGCGTTTCTGGAGTCGCAGGAGATCACGACGACGGACTGCCGTCAGTGCGGGACTCAGATTTCCGGAGTTAATGGCCGGTACGCGTGTGCGTGCGGGTGGGTGAACCACTGGTCGGAGGGGCACACGGAGTTGCCGGGTACGGAGGTTACGAGCCGGGGCGGTACGGCGTAGATGCGAAGGCGCCCCCGGTCGCGTTGTCCGGGGGCGCTCCCAGCTCTTCCGCTACCGCATTTCCGGGCGGGTCGTGGCGGCGCTTGACAGGGGTCTCCGTGCCCGGAGACACCACCAGCATGACGCACAACGGCCGCCGTGTTCCCCCAGCCCACCGGGCGGATTCCCTGCCGGTAGGGGTTTGTTGCACGACCCCGGCGGCGGATGGTCTGCTGGAACTGCTGGACACGCGGTTTGGGAACCGGGGGGAGGCCGGGCGTCTGGAGGGTGGCTCCCTCCGTGCAGACGCCCGGCCTTCTGCGTTCCTGCGGCCCGCTCACGCCCCCGCAGCAGGCGGGCGGAGCGTGTAGTGGGGGCAGCGGGCCGGATCCCCCCACGACTCCGTGTGCGGCTCACGGCTGCCACACCACGGGCAGGGCAGCACGGGGTGGAAGGCGGCGCCGTCGATGCCGCAGTGCCCGACGTCGCCGTGCTGGGTGGTGGTGTATACGGTGATGGCGTTGCGGCCGCAGGTGCACAACTCGCCGGGCACCGCGGGACGCTGGCTGCTGCTCATGACTGCCCGTCCAGGGATGGAAGCGGCGGGGTGTCCCAGTAGCCGTCGTCACCCTGGCCCTTGACGTACTTCAGGGCGTGTTCGATACCCCCGCCGGGCGGGATCGCCAGGTGCATGAGGCGCGAGTACTCGGTGTAGGCGGCCTGGTCGGCTTCGGTCATGACGCGCTTGTGCTTGCGGTCCCAGTACTCGCCCTCGCGTTCGAAGCGGTCCAGTAGCTGGGCTCTCGTCAGTGTCCGTAGGTCGCTCTCGGTCAGGCGCTTGAAGACGGCCACGTGCACTCCCCGGGCGTTGTCGGCAGGGCCAGTCTTCCAGGCGCGGCTTTCCTGCGGGCGCACTCCCGGGCACGATGACGAGGGAAGCCCGTCACAGTCCGATCACACCGCCCGCACGTCCCCCGTACCCGGCGCATCATGCCCCTGGACGACCGAACACCCGGGGGGACCTCATGCGCCGCACCACCATTGCCCTGCTCGCCGCCGGCATCCTCGCCGGTGGCGCTGTCGGCTGCTCCAAGTCGTACGACGACAAGGTCAGTGACTGCGCGAAGGCCCTGAAGGAGCAGGCTGGTGGCAACACGTCGAAGCCGGCCGCGTGCAAGGGTGTCAAGGATGACGATTACACGGCGTTGGTGTTCTCGAAGACGTTGGACGATAACGGGTGGCGGGACGCGAACGGTGACCCTGATGTGGGGAAGATCCTCGAGGACGCTACCCCTACCCCCTGAACCCCTGCTGGACGCGACGGCGCCCCGGTTGGCGGGGAAGCGGTGCCCGGACACGCGGAGGGGCCCCGGTCGCCGGGAGGGGAGCGGCGGCTAGCCCGGAGGTGAATCCTCGTCGGCCATGGCGTGAAGCAAGTCGGCGAGGCGCCGTGCATCCGCCGAGGTGATGTGGATGACGCCATACTGCCCGGCCCGGTCCGTGTACGACAGAGCGATGCAGCCGAGTCGAATGTGATCGGAGGGCCGTCCGTCGCCGCACGCGTCCCGTCCGCCGATGACGACGGGCGTGGTCTCGCCGAACTCGCCGAAGCGTCGGACGCCGAGCAATTCGAGGGTGCGTGGTTCCGTACGGCGGGCCTTGATACGACGCAACGCCGCAAGGTACTGGTCGCGTTGGGCACGGACCCTTTCGGGTGTCTCTTCTTCCTGGGTGGTCACGACAGTTGTTCCTCTGGGGCGATTGCGGCCACCAGGTCTGCCGTGTCATACCAGGTCGGCTTCCAACCGTCAGGGAGCGGCGGCGCAGGGTCCCACCCCTCGATTGCCTCCACCTCGACGGGTACCAGCAGTGCGTCTCCGGTGTCGTGCCAGTCGGTCATGACATCTCCTCGATCGCTTGTATTCATGGTCTTCCATTAACGGGCTGTCGTTCCCCACGTCCGGCGGCCGAGCCTCGGGGTCAGCCGCAGGCACTGACAACGCGTGTTGGATCAGGCGGTTCGGGCGGCGCGGCGGGCGAGCATGCGCGCCTTAATCTGCTGCTGGGCGGGCGGCTGCCAGGTGTGCCAGCCCACCGGTGGCTTGTACTGGCGGGCGTGGCCGCGCTGCTCGATGCCGCAGAGCCGGCAGCCGTTCGGGGCGATCATGCGTGTGCCTTTCAGATTACGGGCCAGGACCAGCCGTGCCGGGTCCGGTGCTTGCCGTCGTGGCCGGGAGGCCGGTTGCACTTGCGGGGCTTGTACTGCGAGGGAACCAGATGGGATGGGCCGCCAACGTCGGTGCATTCGGGGCCGCCGGGGTCGGCGAAAGCCTTGAACCAGTCGAGGTGCAGCAGGGTGGAGGCGTCGTCGCGGTAGCACATGTGGGCGACGCAGCTGCCGCAGAACTCGCACTCCGAGCACTCGTCCAGCAGCCACGGATCGACGAGGAGGCCGAAGTAGGCGGTGTAGCGGCGGTTCGCGCAGGGCGTCTCCCACGGGCGGCCGGCCATCAGGAGGCCTCGCGGCTCGCACCGCCGGTCGGGTAGTTGACGGCGCACAGCAGGTTCTGGCGGGCGTGGGTGCATTCCCCGGACAGGCAGCGGCGGGAGCGGTAGCGCAGGCAACGGCCGGTCTCGTGGTCGCAGCGGCCGTTGCGGCAGTCGGCGGGCAGGTACGGGTAGTCGTTCATTGTGTGCTCCGGTGGTCCGACGGGCTTTCAGCGTGCCTTGGTGTTAGGGCGGGTGTTGCCCTGGGGAAGTGCGGGGCCCGGCCTCCGGAAGGGGAGCAGAGACCGGGCCGACGGGGGACGGTGGTGTGGTGCGGGCTAGCTCCAGCCGCCGAACAGACCACCACTGAGCTGCGCATCTCAGATGTTGAAATCGCCCGACGCGTGCCCCTTCTTCGTGTGCCCGTCCACGGTCACCGAACACTGGATGTCCCCGGAGCCCTGCAACTGGGCGGTGACGTCGTAGTACATGGCGTCGTCGTTGAGGGGCAGGGTGGCGGTGAATGTGCCGTTGCGGAAGGTGCCCTTGCGGTTGTCGGTGTCGGAGCCGTAGGTGATGTCGAGGGGGCCGAGTGCGCCGGCGGGGGCGGTGCCCCACACCTTGAAGACGACGGTCTTCTTCGCGGGCTTGGAGGCCGGCTTGGTCTTCTTCGGTGTGGCGGCCGTCTTGGGCTTGCTGCTGACGGCCGGTCTGCCGGTCGTGCTCGCCGAGGACGAGGCGGGGGCGGGTGTGACGGCGCCCGAACCGGCCGACTTGCTGCTTCCTCCGCCGCCCGCGAGCGCGGCAATGACGGCGATCGCGACGAACAGGCCGAAGACACCGAGACAGCCCAGGCCGAGGATCTTGCCGACGCCGGTCTTCTTCGGCGGCTGCGGGGGCTGGCCCCAGGGGGGCGGCTGCTGACCGTAGGGCTGCTGGGGCGGGTACTGCTGGTTCAACTGGTCCCCCTTGGGGCTGGATGGGTGCTTGTAAAGGACTCGTGAGGGCGGCTGGTGGTTGCACAGCCGGGCCGTGCGGGTGATGCGGAGGCCCGGCCACCGTGGGGGGATGCGGCGGCCGGGCCAGGTGGGTGGGGGTGCCGGTCCCGGCCGCCATGGGGGTGCGGCCGGGAACCGGTGGTGCGGGGATCACCTCCTTTCGCTGATGAATCGGAAGAGCAACGAGGCGAACTCGGCGATACCTCCTGTCGCGGTCAGGGCTTGCGCCTGCTCGTTGTTGAGCGTGCTGGCGTACGCGATGCAGGCGAGTGAGAGGAACAGGACGATGATCTGGGCGGGCGGGATTTGGCCGTTGTACCGTATGGATGTAGTCACGTATGCCCTTGGGCTGGGTCGCGTGTCGGTCCGGCGGACAAACTTGCGACAGCCTCGGGCCAGTTGGTGGGGTTCCGAAGGCAAGCCGCACCCCTCGCTCTTGTCGGGGTTGGGGGGTGCGGCGCCCTCAGGAACCACAGTAACCCATACGCCATTGCTTAGCCATAGGTGGCACGTGATTCACGTCCGGGCCATGTCGACGAACCGGCTGTAGTGGAGCTGCGCAGCGACGGTGATGCGGGCCGTGGGACCGAACCTGTTCTTCTCGATCACCAGGTCGACCTCCCCGGCCCGCGGCGATGCCTCCTCGTCCATGTCCGGCCGCTCCACCTTGATCACCACGGACGCGTCGTTCTTGATGGCACGCGATTCACGCATCAGGCCGTCATCGTTCAGCTGGGACAAGGCGATCACGTGGCAGCCCAGTTGGACGGACAGGTTCTTCAGGCCGCGGGACACGGACGCTACGGCCTGCTCGCGGGTGATGCTGCGGGACTGCTCGACTTCGACCAGCTGCAGATAGTCGACGATCATCAGGTCCAGGCCGTCGTTACGGGCGCACGCGCGTGCCGCGGAGGCGATGTCGCCCAGGGATGCGCCGTCGGGCCGGTAGACCCGCAGCGGCAGCGTCTGGAAAAGCTCCGGGCCCAGGCGTCTGACGGTGTCCCAGCCGGCCTGGGTGAGGCCGCCCTGGTGCGTCAGGTGGTGCAGGGCGATCTTCCCTTCGGCGGCGGCGATCTTCCCCATGAGTTCGGTGCTGCTCATCTCCAGTGACGAGAACATCGTGCGGGCGCCCGTCTTGGCGGCCGCCACGGCCGCGTTGAGGGCGAGGGTGGACTTGCCGACGCCGGACTGGGCCGCCACGACGGTCACGTTGCCCGGCTGCATCCCGGAGGTGACCATGTCGAGGTCGTCGAATCCGTACGTCAGGCCCATCCGCTTGCCCTCCTGGATGTCCTCGAGCTCGGAGACGAAGTCCAGGTAGAGGTCGCCGACCGTGGGCGGCGCCTCGGCCAGGCCCGGAGTGCCCGCGACGATCGCGGTGAGCTGCCGTTCGACCAGGTCGCGGACTTCGTTCTCGTCGCCTTCCTCGCTGTACGCGTACTGCAGGATCTGCTGCGCCGACTCGATGACCGCCCGCCGGTAGGCCTTGGCCCGGACGATCTCGGCGTAGTACGCGCCGTTGGCCTGGCTGGGTACGGCCTGGACGCAGGTGTGCAGGTAGGTGGCTCCGCCCACCTTGGCGATCTCGCCGCGCTTGGTGAGCTCGGCGGCGACCGTGACCGGGTCCACGGGCTCGCCGGCCGCGTGCAGGGCGCAGATCGCGCGGTGGATCGTCTGGTGGGCGGGACGGTAGTACTCCTCGGCACGGATGCCCGTCTCGAGGACCTCGCCGAAGTACCGGTAGGAAGCGCTGGTCCGGCTTCCGGAGCTCAGCAGGGCCCCGAGCGTCGACTGCTCGGCGTGGATGTCCTGGGGCGGGACGCGAGCGAACTCGGCGGGCTGGTCGTCCCACGGAGCGTTGTCACCGTCGGCCGCATTGGGCTGGTCGTCCGGTGCCTGGTGGTGTTGTGCGGGGATCGTGGTGGACACTGGTGGTCTCCTGTTCGGTCAAGCGCGTTCAGGGGAATTCGCGGGCCGCTCCCCGGCATGGGAGCGGCCCGCATCGTGTCGTCAGGACGGCACGGCCATGGCGCAGTCGGCGCAGCCAGCCCGGTAGCGGGCCGGGTGATCCGGGCACCGCTCCCGCCCGTCAGCGCCCTGCGCGACAGCGGAGCGGGCCCGGACGCGGTCATACAGGCGCAGGTCTTCGACCCATCCGGGCAGGCACCTGATCCAGGACTTTGCGCCGGCCGTGTTCTTCAGGATCTCCGTCTCCAGCAGCGCGGCCTGTTCGTCGTCCAACTCGGCCAGCGCCGGCCACCCCTGCTTGCGCATCGTGCGCAGCAGCCGGGGAGCGCACTTGCGTGCCGTCGCCCCGCCTGCCTGCCAGCGCTTCATCTGCTGCAGGAAGGCCGCCGCGGCAGCGAGTTCCTCGGCCGTGAACTGATCGTCCTGTTGCTGTACCGCACTCGAGGTGCGCGTGAGGGGGTAGGGGGAGGAGGAATCCTCCTCCTCCGGGGGGTGTGGGGGGGATCCGGCATTGCCGGAAGTGGGCGTGACCTGCGGAGACGGCGAGCTTCCGGCATCACCGGATCCGGCATTGCCGGAAGTGGCTCCCACCTGGGCTGATTCATTTTTTGTCCGTTTCCCGGGCCTGGATCCGGCATCACCGGATCCGGCAATGCCGGAAGTGGGCGTGACCTGCAACGATTCACCGATCGCCGGGGCATCCGGATTCCAGGCCGGCCAGTCGTAGAACTCGTACGCGACCCCCGTGCGCTGCCCGGTCGCGGCGTCGCTCTCCACGATCCGGCGGATGTATCCCTTGGCGCGCAGCCTGGCGAACGACTCATACACCGCGTCACGGCCGACCAGACGCGAGCCGTTCCCGCTGCGTACTCCGGCCGCCTGCAACCGCTCCAGGACGATCTGAGGGGTCACCTTCAGCGGCGCTTCGTCCGGGCTTCGGCGGGCCTGCTCGGCGAACAGGAACATCAGCTCCACGGCCAGGGTCAGGTCCAGCGGGTGCTCGGTCAGCGCGTGCGGACCGCTGCGCATGTGGGCGTGCACCGTGACTCCGGCGATGGGGCCGCGTGCCGTGATGCTGCCGGTGTCGAACGTCTCGTACGCGGACGTTTCGGTCACAGCGCACCGCCCCGCGTGTGAGTGATCACATCACGGCTGATACTCGCGTCGGAGGGAAGTACCGCTACTCTGGTCACTGAACGAGACCTACTCTCAGGTGCTGATGTTCGATTGAGCCAGCGGATTGCAGTCCACTGGTGGTGCGAACGGCTGGTTGGTGAGCTGCTGCGGCTCTCCTGCCGGCCGTTCTGCGTTTCCGGGCCGTGGCTGCGAACACGGTGATCCCAGTTGCGCGTCGTACACACTGACCGTAGTCAGGATTCGGCGGAACGTTGCCCCGGCTTGCTCTTGGGCTGTGGCTTGTTGCCGAGGCCGCCCCGCTTCGGGCCGCCCTTGAACATCTCCAGGAAGACGCCGGTCTCCATGGTTCTGACCGGGCCGACCATGACGTACGGGATCTGGTCGGAGCGGTCGCCGAACCTCCACCATGGCGGCGGCGGCTTTTTGCGGGCGTGGTAGCGGAGGCCTTCGGCCGTGATGCTGTCCACGAGGCCGAGTTCCACCAGGAGCTCAGCGCCGGTTGTGAACGTGACGAACGGGGGCAGGTCATCGCTCATCGGCCCATACCCACAGGGCTAATCTCGGGTTGGACGCAAGAATGTGGCAGGCTTCGCATGTGCAGTTCCTTTCCTCAAAGGGCGGCTGTGCAGGCCGGTACGCATTCGCAGTGCGCCGGCGTGGAAACGGTCGACGGTCTTACCCACCGGTCGGCCGTTTCTGCTGTTCAGGGCGGTGAACGCATCCTGTCCTCGCCTCCTCTCATGCCGCCAAGGCGTTGATCGCCTCGACGGTCTCCGCAGCGGTCTGATTGCCCGAGTACCTGGGGGCGCTCAGCATCCCCGCGACCCGGTCAGCCCGCTTCACGATCCATGAAATCTGCTCTTCCAGAGGCAACGACAGGACCGGTGCCAGAGCATCGGCCGCCCCCTCGACGTCATCGAGCTGCACCCGCGCCGTAGCCAGGTAGATGTGGGCCAGCCGCTCATCGTCCAGCGACCGTTCCTCCACCGGGCCGGAACGCCACAGATCGATCGCCTCGAGCGCCTCACGCTGTGCGCGCTCCGCGTCGTGCCCGCCTTCCAGCCAGATCAGCGACGATCCCGCGTAGTACGACTGCTTCGCCCTCGAGAAGCCGAACAGGCCCCCCAGAGTGTCCGGCCGTCGGATACGCTCCCGCGCCTTCTCCGCGCCGTCCAACGCACTGTTGGCAGCCCTCGAGTCGCCGAGGTTGGCCAGGCACTGGGCCTCACCGCAGCGCAGCCGGGCCTCCCCGGTGCCCTGCCCGTGACCCACCCACTGGTAGCCGTCCCGGACGTACTCCAGCGCGCGCCCGTAGTCGCCCTGGAACCGAGCGATCAGCGACTTCGTCCCGGCCACCCACGCCGCCAGCTCGGCGTCCCCGGCGAACTCTGCACACCGGCCCGCGGCCGTCGCGTGCTCGAGGGCTTCGTCCGAGTCGCCCATGTCGAGCAACGCGTACGACAGCACCCCCGACAGGCGACCGGCGGCAACGTACAGGTCCGAACGATCCTGCGGCCGGTGATGCCCGGACCGGATCCGCTCGAACGCCTCTCCGCGCAGCGTGTGTGCCCGGTCCACCATCGGCCCGGGCGGGGAAGCCAGGTAGTCGACCGCCGTGACGGCGACACCCTCCTGAAGCTCGGCGATGTCCAGGTCGGCGAGCGCGGTCAGGTCCCGCGACATGGCCAGTGCGGCCGCGCGCGTACGGTGCTCGGCCGCCGCCTGGCGCCGTGCCAGGTCCTCGCGCTGCCACTGGGCAACCAGCTGGCCGTCCGCGTTCAGTGCCTCATCGGCGGCCTCGGCGACCTCGAGGGGGGCCGGTCGGCGGCCGGTCTCGAAGTGGTGCAGCGACGTGCGGTCGTAATGGACGTGCTGCGCCAACCGGGCCAGCGACATGCCGGCCTCCATACGCAGCGTACGAAGCAGCTCCGGGAAGGTCATGCGGCGAGTGTTCCTCCTCTCCGTTCTCTCGGGCAGTACGTCCTGCGGCTTATGCGCCGGATGCCCGTTCCTGTCCTGTTGGCAGATTCCTTTGGCCATGGTTGCCAACAGCGCGATCAACTCCGGTTGCGGTGACCGGTGCTGGCATGGAGTCAGCACTGATCCACGTCCTCTGGAGACACCGCTGTGGCATCACGACTCGTCGCCACCCTCCGCCTTGCGCCGCTCCTCGCGCTTGGCGAAGTGGACGCCGTGTTCCGGCTTCCGGGCGTCGAAGTAAGCCTTCACCGGCTCCCACGGGAGGAGGTAGTAGCGGCCAAGCTTCTTCCACTCCTCCTTGGGCACCGGGAAGTCCGGGTCGTGATGAGCGAGTTGCTGGACCCGCTGCTTGCTGAGATCGACGCGTCGCGCGATCTCGGCGAGCGTCACCATTTCTGGCGGCCTCCCTTCCTCGGTCTTCTTCGGCACGTCTTCATTCTGCCCCATGATGTTGACCCAAGTCTACGTCAGTGGTCTACTGGAGATACAGCACGACCCCGGGCCAGCTTTCGCCGGACCCGGGGTCGTGTGTCCGGAGCGGTGTTGGAAGCACCGCAAAGGACGTGGAACCGCCCTACCTGCGCTATCAGGAGGCTGATCCCGTGAAGCAGGATCGCACAACAACCCTTCCCAGGGCACCGCACCCCGGCGACTTCGTCCACCAGGTGCCGGCCCGCACGTCGAACTTCCACTTCGCCGAGATGCGGTGCGCCGAGGCGACCGCCGCCCGGCTGCACGACGACCGCGCCGGGCACCTCGCCCTGGCCCGCATGACGGGTGTCCCGTGGGACCAGGCCGACCAGGCCGCCGCCGCCCGCGACTCCTACTACCTGCTGGCCGCCGCGTACCGGAACGCGGGCCGTCGTCGTGAGCGCCGGGAGAACCGTGCCGCCGCGTGGGCGGACTTCCGGGACCGCCCGGTGTACATCGCCGGCGTGTACGCGTCCAGCTACGCCCGGGACGTCCGCCGTCTCGCCCGCAGCATCCGTCGGGCGGTGAGCGTGTGATGGCCGCCGTCGCGATGTCGCACCCCGACCGCACCGTCCTGGAGCGCTTCCCCGCCGGTGGCCCGCGCGGCTCCTGGCCCGCCGAGGACTTCGCCGCCGCCCGCCGTGCCGCCGGTGAGCCCGCCGAGGTCGTCATGGACCTCCGCTCGGACAGCTTCCTCGTCATCATCCGGGGAGGTGCCGCGTGATGGCCGCGAAGCACTCGCACGGTCCGAACTTCGGCCGCCACGTCGAGGGTTGCCCGCGCTGCGCCGAGCTCGCCAACGGCGCGGCCCCGGTCCAGTCCGGATGGGCTACGCGGCAGGACGACACCCCGAAGACCACGCAGCACACGCACCAGGTCGTCTTCGGCCGGAAGGTCGACGGCTGCCCGCGCTGCGAGGAGCTGAAGGCGGGCGCCGAGCCGGTCCGCTGGGCCCCGTCCCGGCGTGAGCAGGACGAGCGGCATGCGCAGGAGATCCGCGACCACAACTGCGCCGCGTCCGGCTGCTCCATCGTCTGCACGTTCGGACAGTGGTGATCGACATGGCTGACGAGACGCCCCGCATCCCGACCTCCGAGGAGTTGGCCGCGATCGAGCTGCGGCACGCCCTCGCCGGGATGGGCCCCGACACCGACCGGGCGCTGATGGTCACCCTCCGCCTGCCCGACGGCACGTACGTCGCCGACATCTGGCTGTCCACCGCAGACGTCACCGCGCTCACCGACGGCGCCCTGTCGATGAGCCTCATCTCTCACACCGAGCGCCAACTGACGTACAGCGACATCGCCGCCGCTCCGCTCCCGATGGATGAGGACGACTGCGACCCCTGGCCGCGTCTTTCGCAGGACGACATCACCGACGAGCTCGTCGAGGACATGGCGGCCGAGTTCGTGGAGTTCCTGAAGTCCGAGGGCGGCCAGCAGTCATGAACCAGCACCACGGGGTCCACACCGCCGACAACGCCATCCCGCCCCTCGACACGGACCTTGAGGGCCTGTTCGAGGACCTCGCCGCCGTCCAGGACCCGGGCGTCGACCAGATCCTCGCCGGCCTCCGCCACATCGCCCTCAGTCGGCACAGCATCGACCGCACCCAGACCCTGGTCGCCGTCCTCGCCGGAGGATCCGACGGCCTGAACCTCGTCAACGTCATCGGCCGGGTCATCGCCCGGTTGGCCGACGCCGACACGAACCCCGCACTCCGCTCGCTCGACCTCGAACGCCAGAAGACCGCGCGCCGCGAAGGGGCCAACGCCGCCTACTGGCTCGCCGACCCCGACCTGCACCAGACCGCATCCGACACCAGCGCCGCCATCGACGGCATCTGACACCGACCCGAGGAGACCGATATGACCGTCCAGACCGCCGAGCTCACCACGATCACCGGCGCCGAGGCCTACGCCAAGGCCGTCGAGCACGCCGAGGAGGGCGAGCAGTACATCGGCACCGACTCTCGGCGTGCCGAGCAGCACTTCGCCGCCGCCACCGCGTATGCAGCGATCGCGCAGGCCGAGCGGGCCGCCAGTAACGGCGCCAAGCCCGGCTGCTACCCGGACGGCGGCTGGAGGCAGCACACCCACCCGACCGACTGACGACCCCGCCCCCGGGGGCCCGTGCCGAGCCGACACGGCCGGGCCCCCACCCCGCCAGGGCTCGCCGGAGTCCGCATCGGCCGACCACTCCCCCCGACCGGTGCGGACCCCCGCAAGCCCAGCACCCACCACCCAGCCGCCCGACAACCCGCAGGAAGGACCCGCAGATGACCGGCCCCGAGTTCGCCCACGACCACGGCAACGACTCCAGCACCTGGAGCGCCGCCGACATCGAGACCGAGTTGAACCTCGCCGAGATCGACGCCTACCTCGGCACCCCGCAGCCCGCCCCGCAGCCCGCCACCGCCTGACCCGCCCCCTCACACCAGAAAGGGACCCGCCCATGCTCTCCACAGTGCAGAACGCGGCCGAGCAGCTGCCCGTAGCGGCATGGGCCGGCCTCCTCGCCCTCACCACCCTCGTCTTCGGCTACCGCATCGCCCTCAAGACCCGCCCCCGCACCACGACCCGCCGCCCCCGCGACAGCAAGAAGCGCCGCACCCTCATCGGGTTCACCGGCATGGGCCTCGTCGCCCTCCTCGGCTTCGGCCTCTCCGCCAACACCTCCATCGCCTTCGCCCAGGCGCGACTCCACATGGTCGCCCCCTGGACCCTCACGGTCGGCCTCGCGCTCGAGGGCATCGTCCTCGGTCTCACCGTCTACTCGTGGGCCTTCGACGACAAGAGCACCGCCCGCGCGGCCTACCTCCTCGTCTTCGCCCAGGCGATCGGCGCCTTCGAGGTCGTCCGGTTCCAGCACGAGGACATCGGCACCGCGTTCGTCCGCATCGTCGGCCCCGTCATGCTCGCCTACGGCCTCCACAAGCTCCTCGGCCTCGAGGCCAAGCTCGGCAAGATTGAGATCAAGTCGGACGGGATGCTCGCCCGGCTGTGGCGCGACCGCCTCAAGCGGCTGGAGAGCCGCCTCGGCATCGGATCCCGCGGCCAGGACGCTCAGGCGATCAGCCGCCGCAACGCCCAGGACCGCCTCGTCTCCCTCGCCACCCTCGGCAAGCCCTGGTGGGCCGTCGGCACGTTCGGCACCCGCCGCTACGAGAAGGCGTTGATGCGCGCCGGCGACGCCTCCTTCCACGGCCTGGACGACACCCTCGACGAACTCGGCACCGAAATGCGGATCACCACCCGCATCGACCGCATGGGCGCCTTCAAGAACCTCCCGAACCGCACCGAGAACTACACCCTCCGCTCCCTGCGCCCCGTTTCGGAAGATCAGGGCGCACTGCCCCCCGGAATCGACCCCATCACCCGTGTGACCAGCGAGGGCGCACCAGGGCGAGCCGGAGGCGAGGCGCAGGCGAACCCGGGCGAGGCGCAGGCGAGCAAGAGGCCCGACATGGGCGAAGCCGATCGTCGCAGGCTCGCCTTCGACCTCTACTTCGACCTCCGCGGTACCGGCCCCGCCCCTTCCCAGAACGCCTTCGAGAAGGCCTGGCGCGACGCCGGGTACGGACTGAAGACCGACGACATCCGCGCCCTCTACAAGGACGTCCACACCAAGGTCACCGGGAGCAACCCGTGACAGCTGTCCAGCCCCAGCAGGCCCACATCGAGAGGAGGAGCGCCCGGTGAGTGCAGACACGATTCCCCCCTTCACGCTGGACCCTTCCGCAACCTCCCCGGACGCTACGCACAGTGACATCGGTGGCGGCGGGGCGGGGCGGGGCGGGGGCCAGAACGGCTCAGGAAGCCCCCTCGTGGTGGTTCAGCAGGGTCGTGGCGCCGCCCCGCCCCGCCCCGCCCCGAGGACGTCTCAGAACAACACAGACAACTCCCTACGAAACGGATACGCGGCGATCTCACACAGCGTGAGCGGCGAGACTGCGGCGATCGGCCTCGGATTCCTCCTCGGAGGACCGGTCGGCGCCATCGTCGGCGGCACCGTCGCCCCGGCCGCGCTCGCCGCCCTGATGTGGCGCAGCCGCCGCGCCGAGGACGACGCCAACAGCAACGGAGACGGCACCAACAACTCGGACCGGGGCAGCGGAGCGGGCGGAAACGGCAGCCAGGGCCGCGGCAACGGACGCGGCAACAACGGCGGCGGCAACGGGTCGGGGGGCGGCCGGCACAAGACCCCCAACGGCAGCGGCCACGACGGCGCCCACCGCAAGCCGAAGACGAAGGACCCGATCGCCGACAAGCTCAACAGGCTCGGCAAGGACCTCGGCAACAAGCTCAAGAACCGGGGCAAGCACGACGGCGACCACAAGAACCCCAAGCACGGCAAGGACGACAAGCACGGCAAGGGCCCCAAGGGCGACGACACCACCAAGGACCTCAACGGCAAGAAGAACGGCGGCGCCAAGGGACTCAAGGACGGCCTGCGGGACGGCCTCAAGGTCACCGACCGGGGCAAGCAGCCCGACAGCGACCGGCCCTGGCGCGGCCGCGGCCACAAGGACAAGCCCGGCAAGCCGAAGAAGGACCGCAAGGACCGCACGGGCAAGACCGGAGCCGGCACCTCGGCGGCCACCGCCCGCGACGGCCTCGAACCCAAGCACCCCAAAGGCGGCAGCGGCAGCAGCTTCGGAGACGACATCGTCGACGGGGAGATCGTCGACGACGGCCTGCCCCCCAAGCCCACCCGGAAGCCCGGCGACGTCATCGACGGCGAGGTCATCGACGAGGACCGCATCGCCCTCGTCCGCGCCAAACGCGAACGGGACAAGCGCCGCGCCGCCATCACCGCCGGGAAGAAGGCCGCCGAAGAAGCAGCGCGCGACCAGACGATGGGCGACCCGCGCCAGGTGAAGCTCGAAGTGATCCGCCACCACAACCAGCGCATCGACCTCGAAATCCACCACGAGAACCAGCGGCTCGCCCTCACCGCGGCAGCCGAGACACCAAGGAGCACCCCCGTGAACTATCCCGCCATCGCGGCCGCCCCGGCCGGCACCCGCACCGCCGGCACCGCCATCGCCCGCCAGGTCGACTTCCGCACGTCGACCGCCTTCGCGATCCTGCGCGCGATGGCCGACCAGCTCGCCCACGGCCTGTACAACGACGGCGACGCCGACATGGCCGACCACATCGTCGAACTCACCGGCATCCCGAACATGTGCAAGAACCTGTCCATCGCCGTCCAGGAAGCCGCCCGCGCGCTCGCCCGCACCGCGCCCCTGCACCCCTCGGTCGTCAAGCACCTGAACAACGCCGCCGTCGCCGCCCGCTCCGCTGGCGTCATGGCCGACACGATCATGGTCGTGTTCGTGCAGGCGCACCGCGAGGACATCATCCGTGTCCTCGACCCCCGCATCGGCGAGGAACGGTGGAACCTGCGCAACGGGCCCGGCACTCTCGACGCCGCGAAGCTGCGCGCCGCGATCGCCTCCGCGCACTCCGCGCGTCTCGCCCTCCCGGCCGGCACCGCACCCGCAGGCGGCGGCGGTGGTGGTGGCAGCAAGCTCGTCCCCGCCTCCGACGGCAGCACCAAGAAACTCATCACCCTCATGAAGGGCTTCACCCGAGGTCACATGGTCAACGTGCTGTCCGAGGTCGCCGGGGCGGCCGCCGGCGTCGAAGTCGTCGCCGACTCCGTCACCAAGCTGTACCGGCGCATGGTCAACACGTGGCCCACTGAGGGCGTCGTCGACGACACCGTCCGCGCCACCGCCTCCAAGGTCCGCAGCGTCTCCGACGAACTGAAGAAGGCCATCAAGGCCGCCCAGCGAGCCCACGCACGCGAACTGAAGCTGAACGCGAGGCCCCGCAAGGGACCGCGGTCGGAGTCCAAGTGGGACGTCGCCGGCCGCCGCAGCTCATCCAACTGACCCGATCCGACCGCACCGAAAGGAGAACCCAAGACCGTGTCCACCACAGAGTTGTCGGTGACCCCGGCCGAAAAGCGTTGGGACTTCAGCCGCGACGCCGTCACCCACGGCCGGCTCGTCGCATGGGGCAGCGAACTCGGCGTCGCCACCGCCCTGATCGCCCCCCTCGCCAACATCCCCTGGGAAGCCGGCGCCGGCGCGGGCCTCCTGTGCACCGGCGCGGCCGTCGCCTACGAGAAAGCCCGCGGCTCCTGGCGGCGCGTCACCGTCGCCCGCGCCGCAGCCTGGCTGTCCACCACCGGCTGGCTGTCCTACACCCTCGCCGAAGGCCCCACCCTGCTCACGATGGTCTTCGGAGGCGCGATCTGGGCGACCGGCGCCGCCGTCAACATCGGCATGGACCGGTGGGGTGAGCACACCCGCGCCGCCGAAAAGGAGTTGGACCGCCGCCTCGAGACGGGCGCCACCATCAAGCAGGCCCAGGACGGGTGGGCGAAGCTCCTGGAGGACATCTGCGGCATCGAAGGCGCCGTAGCGGACCCGGTCATCGACCGCTGGCGCTCCGGCGCCGGATACACCGTGAAGGTCACGCTGCCCGCGCACATGAACGTCGACGCCCTCCGCGGCTACGAGGCCGCCCTCGCCGGCGCCCTCCACCTCCCCAAGGGCGGCGGCATCTCCTTCAACGCCGGCGGCCCCACCACCCCCCGCAACGTCGTCTTCATCGCCGTCACCGAGAAGAACATGATGTCCGGGGCCATCCCCTACCCGCGCCTCACCCCCACCACCATCAACAAGCCCGTCGGGTTCGGCGTCATCGGCACCGGCGAAGAAGCCGGCCTCAACCTCAAAGACGAAGGCTTCATCGCCATCGGCGCGCAGGGCTCCGGCAAGACCGCCCTCATGAAGACCCTCGGGCTCGGCCTGGTCCGCTGCGTCGACGCCATCGTCATCGACCTCGACACCTCCGCGAAAATGTCCGCGGTGTTCGTCAACCCGTGGCTGCGGCACGGCATCGGCGTCCCCCTCATCGACTGGCCGTGCACCACCGACGACGAATGCCTCCTCGCCGTCCGGGCCGCCCGCGAGGCGATCGCCGCCCGCAAGACCGAGTACGCCGACCTCCTCGAAGACGAAGACCTCGACAACCTGCCCGCCCGTCCCGACATCCCCGCCATCCACATCCGCGTCGACGAGACGAAGTCCATGTCCGACGCAGTCCTCGACGGCATCGACTGGATCATCGCGGAGGGCCGCTCCGTCAACGTCCGCGTCTCCAACACCGGCCTGCGCGCCACCCGCGACTACATCACCGCCGCCATGGACGAACTCACCCCCGGCCGGATCGGCCTGCGCACCAACAACGCGTCCGAGCTCGACATGCTCTACCCCGGACACGGCGCCCCCGACATGGCGCTCTTCACCGACCCGGGAACCGTCGTCTACATGTCCGCCACCAAGGGCCCCTACCAGCCCATGCCCGCGAAGGCGTACGCCACCATGGCCGAAGCCTTCACCGAGGGCACCGACGACTTCAACCGCATGTCCACCCTGTTCATGGACGCGGCCCGGCAACTCTCCGACATCCGCCCCCAGATGGACCCCATCACCGCCAAAGCGATGGGCCTGGCCTGGTCGCAGCGCTGGGCCCGCATCATCCCCAACCTGCGCGGCGACTCCCACGGCAACGTCACCCCGGACCGCATGCACGAATCGGTGTGGGAGCTCTACCAGTCGTGGGAGACCCCCGCCTCCTACGACCTGCTCCTGGGCCGCCTCAAGGACGACGATGGCGACCCGATCACACCCCCGTCGTCCGGGTCGGCGGCCGACATCCCCCGCCTGAGCGAGGACATCCTCGACGACGACGAACTCGACCGGCTCGCCGCGCAGGAGGCGGCGATCGAACTCGCGAAGACGTCCGCCAGGCCGAAGTCGAACGACGCCCTCGCCGTCGAACTGTTCGCCTCGATGGGGCGGCCCGTGAAGCCGTCCGAGGTGTACCCGCTGATGGTCAAGGCCGGCTACGACCTGTCCGAGCGGACCTTCCGTGACCTGTGCGCGAAACTCGGCCTACAGGACAAGCTGACCAGGGGTCATGATGGAACCTACGCGGCAGTCGAGAGCGGTGAGGTTCCCCATGCCGGACGAATTCCCGGACCTGAAGATGACCCCGATGGAAGAGGCGATGCTCCACATCACTGAGCTGATCGCCGCCCTGAAGAAGGCCGGCCTGAGCGAAAGCTCCGCCGTGCGCTTCGCCGCCATCTACTTCAACGAGCAGTCGGGATCCGTCGACGACGAGGACACCGACTAGGCACCACCACGCGACCAGGAAAGCCCCCGGGTCGTACCCGGGGGCTTTCTGTATCCCGAACCACCACCTCACCGCCCGCCAGCCGCCGAAAAGGACCCCTCCCGTGAACCAGCCCGGCCACTACCCGCAGCCCACCGCCACCCCGGCCGGGCAGCCCGAAGCCGCAGCAGCCGCCCAAGCCTTCCTCGCCGACATCGAAAGCATCATGGCCACCCGCCCCGGTGCCACGTCCTTCCGCGACCCCACCCCCACCCCCACCATCGGCACCACACCGCCCGTGGCCCAGCCCGGAATCCCACCCCAGAGCAGAGCCGCCGTCGACTACGCCGTCCGCGTCCTGTCCACCAGCGTCGCCACCGCCCTGACCAGCGGAAGCGTCGCCCTCATCATGCTCGCCTCCCGATGGGCCGACCCCGTCGTCTGCGGCATCGTCTTCGGCGCCCCCATCGGGTTCGCCGTCCCCATCGCCGCGTTGATCAGCCTTGCCAAGCGCACCAAGGAAGTCGTCGAAGCCGCCCCGCCGCAGATCAACCAGTACTACAGCGGTCCCATCCAGCAGGACAACCGGCAACAGCACCTCCACAACCGCACCACCGGAGTCATCGCCTACACCGGCAACCAGCCCGAACTCCCGCCCGCCCACTAGCCCTCCGGAGACCTCCCTTGAGCGCGCCCGCCACCACCCGACGCACCCGCAAGACCCCCACCCGCCCCGCACGCCGACAGCGTTTACCCCGCCCCGGCTGGAGCTGGCTCATCGCCGGCATCGTCATCCTCGGCGCCGCCAAGACCTGGCCCCTCTACACCGCCCTCGTCACCGCACTGATAGTCACAGCAGTCATCCTCGCCGTCGTACGGCCCCGACGCCTCCACCCGCTCATCGGCCGCGCCGCCGCCCTCGCCAACGCCATCTCCGCCCGCCGAACCCACCTCCCCACCCGCGGACACCGCACCCTCACCGCCTTCCAGAACATGCAGCCCTACCAATTCGAGAAAGCCATCGCCGCCCTCGCCCGCGAAGACCACCGCGTCACCCACGCCGAACAGGTAGGACAAGCCAACGACCGCGGCGCCGACGTCCTCGTCCAACTCCGAGACGGCCGCCGCATCCTCGTCCAGTGCAAGAAGTACCGCCACGGCAACAACGTCGGCTCCGAGACCATCCAGACCATCAACGGCGTCTACCGCGACATCCACCACTGCCACGCCGCAGTCATCGTCACCACCGCCACCTTCACCGCATCCGCCGTGCAGACCAACGCCCTCCTGCCCGCCCCCATCCGCCTCATCGACGGCCACGCCCTCGAACAGTGGGCCAACGGCGGTCACGCCCCCTGGTAGCCCCCGGAGCGGGGGAGGGGGGAAGGCGGGTCAGACAAACCGTCGAACCTGCGGCAGCATCAACGTGTGGAGCTTCGGCCGTCCCCCCGCCCCAAGCCCACACCCCACGGCCCCCGCCATCCGCCCCCGGACGGCGGGGGCCGACCCACACCCCACGAACCAGCAGGACGTCAGCAGCCACGGGGGAAGGCGGCTCGGACAAACCCCGCCTAACGCGGCAGCATCAAGGTGGAACCACACCCTCACGCGCCCCGGGAGGCCCACCGTGCCCGACGACCACGACTCCCCGATCACCGAACTCGCCGCCATGGCCGCCCAGAACCACGAGCTGTACACCGCCTACGTCGACGCCGGATTCACCGACCAGCAGGCCATGCAACTCCTCATCGCCATCGTCACCGCCGGCATGGGCGGTGGGAAGTGAGCCCCACCCCGTGCCCCGGAGGCTGCAACAACGCCTGGCGCCACGCCGAAGCCGCCAGCGCCATCGACGGCACCCCCCACGACATACCCGTCACCTGGGGCCAGCCCGTCCACTGCCCCCGCTGCACCCACCGCACCCACGCGCAACTCGCCGAACTCCCCGAACTGATCGTGGCGATCGGCCTCGAGGCCGTCTACGGCACCGCCCCGAAAGCTACGGGCACCATCGGCCGCATCCACATCCCCGCCTGGCCCGGCCAAGCCTCCCGCCTCCTCACCGACCACATCGTCGGCGCGCTCCTGGAACTCGAGGACGACATCCGCGAGCTGCGCCGCTTCCGCCACCGGCCCGCCCGCGGAAGCGAAGCCCGCAACGCGGCCGCCGCCGTCCAGTTCCTCACCGCCCACCTCAACTGGGCGCTCGCCGAACACCCCGCCGCGCACGAAATCCACGACCGGCTGTCCGCCAACCCCGCCGCCCAGATCGGCGGCTGGCACCGCGCCGCGACCCGGTTCACCCGCCGCGACGCACGCCTCGAACACCACCGCATCCCCTGCCCGCGCTGCGAGCTCCTCACCCTGTACCGGGCCGACGGCGACGACTACATCGAATGCCGCAACATCAACTGCCAGCTCCTCCTCACCCCCACCGAGTACCACGACCACACCCACCGCCTCGCCGACCAATCCCGCATGGCCAACGCCGCGTGAGCAGGAACGAGTTGACAGAGATCAAGCGTTACGCGTAACTTCTCCGGCGTACAGGTATGCCCAAAAGCTGCTGAGGCTCCGGAGTCCCCGACTTCGGGGCCTTTCTCGTTTCCCCAGAGGAGGCAGCTTCATGGACTTCGACGGCGACCTCCAGACCACGCTCTGGACCACAGCTGAAGCCGCACAGGCTGCGGGAGTGGACCCCGGCGTCATTCGGATCTGGGCCCACCGGGGCCACCTCAAGCGGGCCAACTCCGAGAAGTGCCGCACCCCGAAGTACCGCGCCATCGACGTGGTGAAGGCGGAGAAGGCCACCCGGGAACGAGCCCGCCGCACCTACACGGCTGTCTGACCGTCCTCAGTAGTCCGCCGCCGCCTTGCGTTGAGGGTCGCGGCCGGCGGCGGACTACTCCACCCCTGTGCTCCCTGATCTCCTGCGGAGGGCGCCGCAGGACGGGCCTTGAGCGCATCGCGCCGGCCCACCGTCCGCCCGGCCCTTGGGAAGGGTGACCGGGCGGACGGCCCACCCCCAGACCGGAGCCAGCCGCTCAGGCCCCGAACGTCCCGCCGCCCGACCGGTCCCCACCCCGGGCGGCGGGACTTCACCCCACGGGAGTGTTCATGCTCCAGGTGTTCTGCTACAACATCGCCTTCGCCCTGCTGCTCCTCGCCACCGTCCTCCCCGGGAACATCCCCCACCGCGACCGCCTCGCCTACGCCGGACTCGCCCTCTGGCTCCTCCCCACCACCGTCCACACCCTGCAAACCCACTGAGGAGGTCCCGATGGCCCGCTGCCCCGCGACCGACACGCTCACCGTCGCCGGCGAGCCGCTGAACCTCCAGTGCGTCCACTGGGGTTCACCGGATGACCCCGAGGACCGGCACCGGGGCGATCACCTCGTGCACACGCCGCCCGCCATGGGCGACGACCACACCTGGCCCAACACCAACCCGCTCCCCGAGGAGTAGTCGTGGGCACCAACTACTACGTCGACGCCTCCTCCTGCCCGAACGCCTGCGAGCACTGCACCGCCGTGGAGCGGCATCACCTCGGGAAGAGCAGCATCGGCTGGCGATTCCTCTTCCACGCAGACCCCGCCTGGCCTCACCCGGAAGCATTCGCCCACTGGGTCAGCCGCGCCGCCTCCGGCAGGATCATCGACGAGGGCGGCGACGAGCACTCCCTCATCGACCTCCTCCGTCTGATTGAGCGGAACAGAGACAGCGGCTCCCACCTGGGGTTTCATCCAGGCTGCAGGGCCAAAACGGCTGAGATCTTCCAGTCCTGCGGCCATGAATTCGTCGCCCACGAATTCTCGTAGACCCAGGGGAGGCGGCAACCCATGACCACCCTCCCCATCCAGGCCAACCTCACCGCCCCCGCCGGCGGCCAATGGGCACAAACCTTCCAATTCCCCGACACCGACATCACCGGCCTCACCTGGGAATTCGTCATCCGCCCCACCGCCGTCGACACCACCCAGCCCGCCCTCATCGAAGTCACCACCACGATCACCGCCCAGGGCTGGATCACCGTCGACACCGCCGCGCGGACCGTGCAGGTCGTCCTCACCGACGCCGCCACCAGACCCCTCGGCAAGGCCTCCCGCGCCTACGCCCTGTGGTCCAACCCCGGCACCGGCCAGGACATCCCCTGGGCCGCCGGCCGTTTCAACACGCAGCCCGTCGCCGCCCCGTGAGAGGAGATGCCCCGTGCCCGACGTGATCGTCTCCCCGACCGGAGTCCAAGGCCCCCGCGGCAACACCGTCCTCTCCGGCACCGGCACGCCAGGCCCCACCGTCGGCATCAACGGCGACTACTACATCGACACCACCGGATACCCGACCACCGCCATCCTCTACGGGCCCAAGACGTCCGGGGCATGGCCGGGCAGCGGAGTCTCCGTCGGCGGCGGCGCCGTCGGCGCGCTCCTCGCCGCGAACAACCTGAGTGACGTACAAAACGCGGCAACGGCGCGCGGCAACCTCGGCCTCGGATCGGCAGCCACCCACGCGACTGGCGACTTCGACGCAGCCGGCGCAGCATCCGCAGCAGCGACCACCGCGCTCAGCAGCGCGAACACCTACACCGACGGAAAGATCACCGCCGAGGTCACCCGCGCCAACACCGCCTACGACGCCACAGGCGCCGCCTCAGCCGCCCTCAGCGCAGCGATCTCGGACGCGGCCAGCAAATACCAGCCGCTCCAGCCCTGGGTCTTCGACGTCACCAAGTACGGCGCCACAGCCGACGCCAAGGCCGTCTCCGACGGCGCCATGAGCACCGGGTCCACCGTCCTCACCAGCGCCTCCGGCCAGTTCGAATCCAACATCGCCGGCAAGACCATCATCGTCAACCTGGCGGGCGCCCTCGGCGTCACCAGCCTGGTCGCAGTCGTGCAGTCCCGGCAGAGCGCCAACCAGGTCACCCTGTCCCTGCCGAACGCCTCAGGCGGCAACATCACCGCCGCGAAAGTCGTCTGGGGCACCGACCTCGGCACCGGAATGCAGGCCGCGACAGACGCCGCCACGGCCTACCTGTCAGCAGGGAACCCACTCGCCGTCGTGTGGATCCCGCCCGGCGCGTACATGAACGCCGGAGCCCTCAACACGTCGAAGAGCGGCAACGGACAGATCGTCTTCGGACCCGTCGCAACCAGCGGCCAGAAGAAGACGCTGATGTTCCTCGGCCCCACCGACGGCGCCGCAGCCGTCCGCCACTGGCTCCAAGGGGTCCCGCAGTTCACCGGCGCCTGCATCATCTCCGCCGGCGTCTACGCCTCCACCGCAGCGCAGATCTCCGACATCAACGCGCACGGAAACCCGGCAGTGATCTGCGGTCCCAACGAGGCATCCGGGTACGGCGTCGCCGCGAACTTCAGCAACATGCAGGTCGTCGTGAAGAACCTGGCGATCCTGACGACGCACAGCGCCTACGGCCTCACCTACGGCGCCCTCAACCTGTGGGGCGTCGCCAACGCCTACGTCGAGAACGTGGGCTACGGCACCCTCGGCACCGTCGCGTCACCCTCAACGGACTACACGTCGCCAGGCGTCTTCGGCACCGGCCTCTCCGTCGGGCTACTGCTGCCCGCGCCCGGCAACAACGACCACGTCGTGGCCCGCAACATCTCCTGCGGCGGCGGCTACACCTACAGCTTCTTCCTCACCGAACACACAGTGTGCGAACGGCTGATGATCCTGTACTGCTGGGCGGCGATCTGCGCGATCGGCACCTACGCCGGATCAGTCGGATCCGTCCACGCCATGGACGTCGCCTCGGCCAGCATCGAGGCGTGCATCAACGAGCTGTACGTCATCGGCGCAGGCAGCGGCGGGGTCGGGCCGACAGTCCGAGCGAACATCAGCACCGAATCCAGCACCCCCACCTTCGCGGGCAGCTCAACGGCAGCCATGAACGCGGCCCTGGGCCCGATCAACCTGACCGGCCTGTTCACCGAGTCGGGTGTCAGCGTCTCGGCGCCGACCGGGCTGGCGATCTCCAACGGCCAGGTGCCCAGGCCGATCAAGCGAAAGACCGGCGCGTTCACCTGCTCGCCCATCGACCGCACCCTCATCTGCGACACCACCGCCGGCGCCTTCACCGGCACCCTCCCCGCCGCCGACTTCAACCCGGTCGAATACGTCTTCAAGAACATCGGCAGCAGCAACCTCACCGTGGCGACCACGTCCAGCCAGCTCATCTACACCACCAGCGGCACCGGCACCACCACCGCAACCGTCACCACCGGGCAGACACTCCGCGTCCAGGCCCTCTTCAACGGCACCAGCTGGGGCTGGTACGCCGTCTGACCCGGAAGGAGCCCGCCGTGGACGCCCCCACCCCGCAACCCAGCCCCCACCCCCCGGCCGTCCCTGCCATGGCCGAACCCTCCCCGACCCCCACCCCGGCACCCACCACCCCCCTGTGCACCGGGTGCGGCCTCGAGGCCGTCGTCCACTGGCGCCGCCGCCCCACCGACAGCGAGCTCACCGAGCTTGTCGCGGCCGAACAATCACGCCGCGACGAGATGCTCCTCCTCGCCGACCCGCAACTCCCACCCCCCGCCTTCCCACCCCTCCCCGCCACCGACAACACGACAATCACCGTGTACGCGTGCGCCGCCCACGCCATCACCCTCGACGCCGCCACCCACACCCACCAAGGCACCTGCACCGCCCCCAACGAGGCTCACCTCCCCGGCTGCGACTGCACCCCCGAACCCCACCCCCACGCCCCCCGCGAAGCGCCCAGCCGGCTCCCCGCACACTGGACCACCTGACCCCGCCTCCCCTCCCCCCGGCCTTCCACCAGGGGACCACCGAGAGGAGGACGACCAATGGTCATGGACGCGACTGGCCCCGCCGACGGTCATGGAGCCCACCTCTGCGGAGCCCGCAAACGGCAAGGCGAAGGCACCTGCAACAAGACCGCCGGATGGGGCACCGACCACCCCGGGACCGGCCGCTGCCGACTCCACGGCGGCAGCACCCCCACCCAGAAACAAGCCGCACACACCGCGCAGGCCGAAGCCAACGCCCGTAAAGCCCTGGCCACCCTCAACGTCGAATCCGTCGACAACCCGCTCGCAGCGCTCTCCCGCCTCGCCGGGCAGGCCGTCGCCTGGCAGGAAGCCCTCGCCGACTGCGTGAACCGTCTGGGTGACCGCATCCGCTACGAGGGCGTTGGCGGTGCCGAGCAGCTCCGTTCGGAGATCGCCCTGTATGAGCGGGCCATGGACCGGTGCGGGCAGATCCTCGGCCTGATCGCCCGCCTCAACATCGACGAACGCCTCGCCGCGATCACCGAGGCGCAAGCCGAGAAGATCATGGGCGCGATCGATGCGGCGCTCATCGCCGCCGACGTCCAGGGCGACGCGAAGACCGCAGCGAAGCAGGTCGCCGCCCGGCACCTGCGCTCGGCCGGCTGACCCAGACTCGGGGGTGAGCCGTGGATGCTCTCCTCCTCGCAGCCCAGCGGCTGGAAGCCCCGCCACACGACGTGTTCGCCGACCTGGGGTACGTCCCGACCCCGAAACAGCGCGAGTTCCACGCCGCGACAGAGTTCGACGTGCTATACGGCGGCGCCGCGGGCGGGGGAAAGACCAAAGCCCTGGTCATGGACGCCATCCGGGACTGTGTGCACTATCCCGGCCTGCGGGTGGGGGCGTTTCGGCGCACCTACGGCGAACTCAAAGAGAGCATGATCGCCGAGTTGGCGCAGGTCGAGTATGCGCGGGCCGTCGGCGCCCGCTGGAACGGAACCGAATTCGAACTGCGCTTCCCGAACGGCAGCCTGATCATGTTCCGGTACGCGGAGAGCATCCAGGACGCCACCCGCCGCCAGGGCGGCCAGTACCAGAAGCTCCTGTTCGACGAGCGCACCCTCACCCCGCCCGACGTGGTCAGCTTCCTGGAATCCCGGCTCCGCTCCGGCCGCCGGGACATCCCCGTTCTTGGCATCCGCTCCGGCACGAACCCGGGCGGCCCCGGGCACGGCGCGGTGAAGCTCAGGTACATCCAGCCGACGAACTACGGCGAGAACGTCGTCACCGACGTCCGCGGCCGCACCGTCCGCTTCATCCCGTCGAAACTCTCGGACAACCCGCACGTCAACCCGGAATACGCCCAAGACCTCCAAGCCCTCGACGGGAAACTCCGCTCCGCCTTCCTGGACGGTGACTGGGACGTGTTCGCCGGCATGATGTTCCCCGAGCTCAAGCGCGACCGGCACATCATCGAACCCATCACGCTCCCCGCCACGTGGAAGCGGTACAACGGCCTCGACTGGGGCTTCAGCGCCCCCTGGGCAGTCCTGTGGGCCGCCGTCGACGAGGACGGCCGCGTCTGGGTGTACCGGGAGATCTACCGGCGCCAGGTCGGCGAGGTCGAGCAGGCCCAGCAGATCCTCGCCGCCGAAGCAGACGGCGAGCATGTCGCCGTCAGATACGCGGACGACGCCATGTGGGCCACCCGCGGCGACGCCAAGCCGATCGCCGCCATCTACGCCGACAACGGCGTCCACCTGTCCCCGGCCGGCAAGGGCGCCGGGTCCCGCGTCAACGGCTGGCAGCGGGTCCGCACCTACCTCGGCGAGGCGCCCGCCTGCCCGCACCACAGGGCCCAGGGCTGGGAAACCTGCCCGAAGCTGCACATCTTCTCGACGGTGACCGAGCTGTACCGGGAACTGTCGGACCTGCCGCACGCCACCAAGGGCGACCCGGAAGACGCCGACACCACAGCCGACGACCACGCGAGTGACGGTCTTCGCTATCTCCTGACCAACCTCGGCACCGGCCCGGAGTTCGTCATCCTCGACGACACCCCCACCACACCCGCCGGCGAAGTCCTGAAGCCCCTAGGCCCGACCATGGCCGTCCGCCCGACCGAAACCGCCCTGACCGATGACGCCTGGTGGTTCGACGACGACGAGGCGCCACGCGCCGGGGGGACGGTGGAAGCCCCATGAGCCTGCGCACCTGGTGGAACAACCTGCGATCCGAGCAGGAAGTCCTCGAGACCGCCCCCGCGAAACTCCCCGAACGATCCGGCTACGAATACGGCATCGGGCCCGGGGGTCTCACCGAGTCCAACCAGGGCCTCGGCGCCGCCACCCAGACCGACCGCCGCTCCACCCTCAACCAGCTCTACGAGGCCTACCTGGCCTGTCCCTGGTCATGGGCCTCCGTCAACGCCATCGCCCGCACCATCACCGCCGGCGGCCTCGTCACCGACTGGGAACGCGACGACGGCGAAGGCGACGAGGACGAGCCCGACAAGCCGCAAGAGGTCCTCCTCCTGGAGCGGATGATCGGCTACTGCAACCCGCGGGAGAACATCCGGCAGATCCTCCGCGGCGTCATCACCGATCTCCTCGTCTTCGGCGACGCCTACATCGAGGTCGTGTGGGTCGGCCGGCAGCCGGTCGCCCTGTACTCGCTGGACTGCCCGAGCATGCTGCCGATCGCCGACGACCACGGCACCATCACCTCCTACGTCCAGATCACCGATCTGGGTCAGCGGGCCACGTTCGAGCCGCGCGAGGTCATCCACATCTCGCTCGACTCCCCACGCTCCGGCGTGTTCGGGGTCAGCCCCACCCAGGCCGCGATGCTGCCGATCGTGTCCTGGCTGTTCTCCGCCGCCACCAGCAAGGAAATCTTCCGCAAGGGCGCACCCCCGGCCATCCACGTCGACTTCCCCGGCGGGACGTCCCCGTCGGACATCAACCGGTGGAACGCGCAGTACCAGCAGCGGAACATCGGCCCGCGGAACATCGGCACGCCCATCTCCACCAAGGGCGGCGCCCAGATCCAGGAACTCGCCCAGTCCCGCACCATGGACTACCTGCAGTTCCTGAACCAGAAACGCGACGAGATCGTCGCCACCTACGGGGTCCCCCCGGCCAAGGTCGGCATCATCGAGTCCGGCAACCTGGGCGGCGGCACGGGGGAGACACAGGACCGCACGTTCATGGTCAACACCTGCCAGCCGCTCGCCGAACTCGTCCTGGAAGCCCTCAACTTCCACCTGGCGAAGAACGGATTCGGCGTCGAAGGCTGGAAGCTGAAGTTCCGCGACATCGACATGCGGGACTCCAAAACCGTCGAGGAGATCCGCGACACGCGCCTGCGCAACGGATCCTGGACCCTCGACCGCTACCGCGCCGACATCGGCGAACCGCCCGTCGACGGCGGCGACCAGCCGGTCCTCGTCGACCGCGAGAACCTCGTCAAGTGGGCAGACATGGACGCCGCATCGAAGGCGCTCATCGCCTACAAGCTCAAGGGCACCGCCCTGGAGCCGGCCGACCCGGCACACGGCGAACCGGTAACGGTCCAGAAGCCACAGAAGCCGGAGCCGAGCCCGGTGCCGCCCCAGCTGCAGGCCGCCGCCGGCAGCCCACCGCCGGGCTCTTCAGACCCAGCGGCCGATGAGGCGCCCGAGGAGCCGGAGGAGTCCGCCCACGCCCTCTACCGGCGGCGCCTCCGCGAGGCCCTCGCCGCACTCCCAGGAGGTATCGATGAGCGAACAGCCGCCTGACCCGCCGCCACAACCCATCCAGCCACCCGATCCGCCCGGACACCCGATGCGCGCGAAAGACGTCACGCCGCTCATCAAGAAGCGGGTCGGATGAGCGGCGGATCCTACGACTACCTCTACTTCCAGGTATCCGAGTTCGGCGGCCACCGTGAGCAATTGGAGCGGATGGCCGAGCGCCTGGAAGGGCTGTCCTACGCCACCGAGGCAGCCGCCGCAACGCGCCGGATCCTGGAACTGACTGGTGACGAGCGACTCACCGGGGTGTGGCGGGCCGTCGAATGGTGGGACTCAGGCGACTACAGCGAGGACCAAGTCCGCAAGGCGGTCGCCGCGTACCAGGAGCGCCTGAAGCGGGGGTGAACGTGCCTCCCCCGGACCTTCGTATCGAGCCTTACGCCCGTGAAGCGTTCGCCGCCGGATGGGCCACCTCCGGGGGACCGCTCACCGAACGCGTGAAGGCTGCGAGCGTGGCCGCCGTCCGGATGGCCATCGAACGCGCCGACGACCCGCACATCCTCGAAGTCGCCGTCGACCTCGGCAAACTCGAAGGCATGTGGGCGCTGCTGTTCCAACGTCGTGAACAGCAGCAGAAACGGCACTCCCGACTCGTCGCCGACGCCTGGCACCAGCTCATCGACCGCGACACCGTCACCGCCGCCGTCACCGCGTTCCGGGACCGCCTGGGCCTGGCCGAGGCCGACAACGATCAGGATCACCGCAGAGAAGCAGCCCTCGCGGCCGCGGCCATGCTGAGCGCACTACCCCACTCACAACACTGGCACGCACTCCGCACGGCACTCCGTGACGCCATCGCCGCCGGCCGCGCCGAAGGAATGGTCAACGCCGTCGCAGTCGCCACCGAACAGGCCGGCCGCACAGGCCTCGACTGGAACACCGCCTTCGACGACGCCTACCAGGCCGTGCAGCGCCTCGACGAGCCCGGCGAGCACGTCGACATGTGGCTGGCCCGCCTCATCCACCGCGCCGAAACAGCGCTCACCCGCGTCCTCCAACGCAGCGCCGACAACGGCGACGACGCCGAGGCCATGGCTGACGCCGTCGAAGACGCCCTCACCGCCAGCGAGGACGACCCGACCAGCAGCGACACCGGCTTCATCACCGACTGGGCCATGACCAGCGCCGCCGCCCTCGGCGCGCTCGCCCTCTACCAGTCCGAAGGCGTCCTCACCGGCGACTGGATCAGCGTCGGCGACGGCCGCGTCTGTCAGGCGTGCGAGGCCAACGAAGCCGGAAGCCCCTGGACGCTCGGGGACCTGCCGGAATGGCCCGCGCACCCGCGCTGCCGCTGCTTCGTCTCCGCCTCCGTCGACCTCGACCACTTCGCCGCTTGGTTCACCTGACCTGGAGACCCGATGAGCATCTACCGACCGGCCCGGGTCCTGTGGAACCTGACCCCGTCCGGAACACCCCTCACCCTGTCCGGTGCGGCCACGACGAACGGTCCGGTCGTCAGCCTGGCCGACATCAGCGACGTGTGGCTCGCCGTCACTGTCACCGGGACGCCGACCGGTACGACGCCGACACTCGACGTCGGTCTCGACGTACAGGACCCGGACGGCAACTGGTACCCGACCGTCGCGAAGATCACCCAGCTGACGACGAGTGCCGGACGCGGATCCGCCTACGCGGGCCTCCACATGCCGAACGTCTCCTCGACCAGCGCAGCCCTCGTCCTGCCCGCGACCGGACGCGTCACCTGGACTCTCGGCGGCACCAACCCGGTCTATCCGCAGACATCGATCGCCCTGATGGGGAGGTGAGCCGACGTGGCGAAAAGGATCGGCACGGTCAGCGGCGTCGCTCTGCGGCCCGGCGTATCCCGCAACGGGCGTCTCTACACGAAGGAACTGATCGCCGACGCCGTCCAGCGGGCCCAAGAGCGCCTCGAAGAAGGCGACGCCATCGACGTCGTCGACCGGCGCCCCCTCGACCAGCGAACCCACCACGCGGCCGAAGATGACAGCACCCGAATCGTCGGGCGCGTACGGTCACTCACCCTCGAACCGGACGGCTCGGCTCGTTTCGAGGCGGATCTCGCCGACACCTCAAACGCCCGAACCATCGCCTCCCTCGTCGCACCGAAAGACCCGCGCGGGGGCCCGGACGAAGTAGACCCGTTCCTGAAGGGCGTCAGCATCCGCGGCGCGTGGGTCGGAAGAGTACGCCGCGAGAACTACGACGGTCGCGCGGTCGAGACCGCTGACGGCCTTGAGCTACACGGCCTTGATTACACCGGGAACCCGGGTGTTCCCGGGGCGGAAATCGACGCCTACACCCCAGCAGGGACCAGCACCCCGGCGGAAACGGCATCCGATGGTCGGGTGCTCATCACCGAGTCAGTGCAGGAGGCGCTGGTGACAGCGACCATCGAAGAAGCCGACGGCGGCCCCAGCGTCGACCGCCCGGGCGGGCCATTCGCGGATCCCGGCTACCAGCCGGACAAGAAGAAGCGCTACGACCTCAGCACCAAGGCCAGGGCCAAGGCCGCATGGTCATACGTGAACCAGGCCGACAACGCCCGCCTGTACACGTCCGCACAGCTGAAGCGGATCAAGCAGCGCATCACCAAGGCCCTGAAGGGCTTCGGTGTGACCGTCGCCGCGCAGGAGGGCTGGCTCATCGAACCCGCCGCGCAGGTCACCGAGGCACTCGCTGAGTGCTGGGACATGGACGCGAAGGACGCCGGGAACCTGTACGTCTCGCTGACGAACGGGCCGACCACGGTCACCGTCTCCTCGTACAGCCTCGACCCCCACGACCTCGACGCTGTCGGCCGCGCGGCGATGGCGGGAGCGCTGCAGGCGATCCTCAACATCGACCCGGACCTGGACGCCGACGTCGACGTGCCCGGTTCGACGGACGACGACGAGCCTGCCACGGCTGCGGGCGCGGTGTGCCCGTGCGGCTGCGGCTGCGCGATTCCCGAGACGCCCGGCTCCTGCCCCTGCGCATGCTCCGAGGGGCAGTGCGTGCACTGCATGGGCGAGGACGACGACGCGATGGAAACCGCCGTCGAATCCCCGGCCGCCCCGGTCGCCGAGAGCGACACGACCGCCCCCGCCGACGCCACCGAAGCAGTCGACGGGACACCTCAGACTTCGGCACCGGAAACGCCGGCTGCCGAAAACCCCACCCCGGAAGGAGGCCCCGCCATGGCGGAGCCCACCACCGCAGCGGAGACCGCTGCCGCCCCCGCCGTCGGTGGGGTCACCCTGACCGACGACCAGTTCACCCAGCTCCTCGCCCGCCTGGCGCCCGTCCCGGCGGTGCCCGCAGCGGCCGCCGAGTCCGCGCCGGCCGAGCCGGTCGCCGAAGCCCAGCCCGCCACCCCGGCCGCCGAGGTGGCGGAGAGCGATGAGGAGCGCATCGCCCGCCTCGTCGCCGAGGGCGTCAAGGCCGCCCTCCCCGGCGCGATCCAGGAGCACGTCGAGGCCACCGGCGGCCCCTCCCGCAAGGGCCTCGTCGCCCCCGTCACCGAGCACACCGCGCCCGTCGGTATCCCCGGCCTGCCCGAGGGTGCCCCGGCGAAGCCGCTGCACGAGTACACCGACGAGGAATGGCGCCAGCACATGGCGCCCATCACCGTCGGCGCCATCCTCAAGAACCGCACCACCCCTGGCGAGTAACAGCCCCACGCCCCACCTGACCGCCAGCCGCCCGCTGGTGCCGCCCGGCAGAGATGGTCACGCCGCCCCGCCCACACCCCGTGCGCGGGGCTTCGCCATACCCAGAACTTGCCGAGAAAGGCACCCCTCATGAGCACCAGTGCGGAACTCCGCGAGGCGCTGACCGCCGCAGGCGCAGCCGCCCTCACCCCGACCATCGTCGACCCGATGCTGCTGGAGTACCAGCGGCGCTACGCGCCCGCCGTGCGCGCCATCCCGTCCCGCAAGTGGGACAGCTCGGTGTACTACTTCAACCAGCGCACCGCCCGCGCGGCCGGCGGCTTCGTGTCCGACGGCGGCGCCCGCCCGGTCACCAACTCGACCTACGCGCAGACCCCGTTCACCATCCGCAACCTGCAGTCCGTCGGCGCCGTCACCGGCTACGCGCAGGCCGTCACCCGCGGCCTGGCCGGGGACCTGCGGGCACAGGAGATCGAGGGCTCCATCCAGGGCCTGTACTGGGACATCGAGAACGCCATCATGTGGGGCAACTCCGGCTCCACGGCGCTGGGCGGCTACCCGCAGTTCGACGGCCTCGACAGCCTCGTCTCCAACTTCTCCGGCGGCACCCAGAACGCGCAGGACGCCGCGAACGCGTCGCTGTCGCTGGGCTGGCTCGACAAGCTGATCGACATGGTGGAGCAGCAGGCCGCCATGAAGATCAACGGCCCGCAGTGGATGTTCCTCATGTCGTCCACCGCCGAGTCCCGCGTCTCCCAGCTCGCCATCGCCAACCAGCGCTACCTCACCTCCACCGAGGTCGCCGCCGGCCTCAACGTGCAGGCCTACCGCGGTATCCCGCTGGTGACGTCGTCGTTCCTGTCGGCGCGCTCCTACCAGATGGGCACGGTCACCACGGCGACCGCCACCACCGGCGGCACCCTCGCCGCGGCCACGTACTACTACCAGATCGCGCCGGTCATCGCCCGCCAGGGCGAGATCCTGCCGTCCGTGGAGGTCTCCCAGACCACCACCGGCTCCACGTCGACGGTCACCCTGTCGTTCTCCACCCCGGGCGGCCTGGACGGCTCCCAGCCCAACCTCTACAAGGTGTTCCGGTCCACGGCGACGGGCACCGAGACGTTCCTCGGCTACGTCGACGCCACCGTCGGGATCGGCGCGGACGGTGTCACGCCGATCCTCACCACGTCGATCGTCGACGACGGCGCGAAGCTCACCCCGAAGAACGGTTCCACCGTCCCGGCCAGCGTGCCTGCGGCCTACGTGGGCACCAACGCGGCGATGAAGCCGCAGTCGGCGGGCTCGGAGAACATCTACCTCATCGCCCGGGACCCGCAGTTCCTGCTGCGGCCCTACGTTCGGGAGCTGGAGCCGCTGGACGTGTATCCGACGACGTCCGCGCCGGACCAGATGCCGTACGCGATCGTCTCGGACTGCGCGCTCGCGGTGCGGGCCCCGAAGTACACGGGCCGCCTCAGCCGCGTCTCCTCGTCCCTGACGAGCTGACCCCTCCCCCCGTGGTGGCGCACGGTCTGCGGCTGTGCGCCACCGTCCTCTACGCCGAAAGGAGCGCGCTCATGCCGCTCATCCGCAAGGACCAGGCGGGCAGCGACTCGTTCGGTCACACCTGGGACGACGACGGGGCGGTCGTCGAGATGCCGCACGAGGAGGCCGAGGAGCTCCTCGCCATTCCCGACGGCGGCTTCACCCTCGTCGTGCCGGACGCCGCCGGCGACGACGAGCCGGAGAGCAAACCGGAGGGCGAGCCGGGCGGGAACCCGGAGTTCTCCGAGATCGACCCCCAGGCGCCGGCCGACGAGCCGGAGACCAAGCCGGCGGCGAAGAAGACCGCCGCCAAGCGCACCCCGCGCAAGCCCGCCGACGAGGCGTAGCCCATGGCCGCGGACTTGCCTACGCCGCTCGCATCCGCAGCGGACATGATGGCGGGGCAGTTCGCGGACCTGGTGCGCGACTACTCCGCCGACGCCCTCGACCAGCTGATGATCGAAGCCACGCGGGAAGCCGAAGGCATCTGCGGCCGCCGCCTCGCCCCGTTCACCGCGCTCCCGGAAACCCACCGCGCCACCGGCATCGACCCCGACGAGTACACCGACGCCGCCAACCTCCCCATGGACCTGCAGGGGACCCTGGGCCGCTCGTACTCGAACGCACTCGGGGCCGGGGACCAGGTCCGGCATGTGTGGCTCAACGAGTTCGCCACCCGCTACCCCGACCTGTGGACCTACAGCAATCTGCAGATCACCATCCTGCGCTCCTACGGCGGCTCGCAGACCATGGCCGCGACCTCGCTGATCGGCGCCGAACCGGACTCCGGGCATGTGTGGTTCACGCTCGGCACGTTCCTGCCCCTCGGCTCCCTGATCCGCGTGCAGTACGACGGCGGCTACACCACGATCCCCGCGGACCTGGGGCGGGCGGGCAAGCTGCTCGCCGCGTCGAACGTCCTCGGTGAGATCGACCCCGCCGGAACCCAGTTCTCCCACGACCAGGGCGCGCTGCGGAAGCAGGCCGAGGACATCCTCTGCAACTACCAGCGCACATGAGCGGGGGTGCCTGGTGAGTTCAGCGGACGCGGTGGACCGAGAGGCGGCATGGCTGGCCGCCTACAACGCCGCGGACGGGCTGCCCGCGCTGAATGCGAAGCAGGGCGGCCCGTTCGATGTGATCCAGCCGTACTGGGCGCGCACCCCGGCGAAGCGGCGGCGGCAGCTGTACGTGTTGCGGCGCTCCATCGTCGTGGAACGGTTCGGCTTCAACCGCAAGATCAACCACTATGGGTTCGAACTGCGGATCATCTGGCCGCAGTCGTCCCAGACCGGGCAGGCCGAGTCCGTGCAGCAGGCCCTGGACGCCGCCGTCGACCTGGTCATCCAGCGCATCAACGGGCCGCTGGCGATGCCGCTCGACAAGACGCACGGGGCGCGGTTCCTGTCCGTCGCCGAGGACCCGACGACGATCAACGTCGTGTTCGGGGATCCGGAGCAGACGCTCCAGGCGAACGCGGATCTGACGTGCTCGATCACCTACCAGGCGGACGACCAGGACTACACGTCCTGACGGCGCCCCCACTTCTCCGGCTCTCGCCTCGCGGGGGCCATTTCTTATGCCCGCATCCCCGCGAGGAGCCCCAGTGTCCGAACCCGAAGAGACCCCACCCCCGGTCCGGCAGCGCAACACCACCCCGTACCAGTACAACGTCGCCGAGACCAAGAACCAGCCGGCCTACACCGTCCTGCCCGGCGAGGAAGCCGTCTTCCCGGCCCTCCTCGACGGCTGGACCCCCGTCGACGACGAACCCGCCGCGAAAGCCGACGAGGCCGCTCCGAAAACCGCCGGCCGGAAGCGTGCCGCCGCAGCGGACACCGACAAGAACGACGGAGGTGAGCCGCAGTGACGCTGCTCTCCCGGCTCGGATACGTGGGCCTCGCCAAGGAGACCGTGCAGGGCACCTGGGTGACGCCCACCTACTACCTGGCCTGCACGAAAATCGACTTCGAGATCAACTACGACCAGCTCCGCGACGAGTCGTACCGCAACAACGACTCCAACCTCCAGGGCCTCTACCAGGGCGCCGGGGACTCGGCCGTCGACCTCGAGTGGAACGCCTACCCCGACAGCCTCGGCTACGCGCTCCGGATCATCGGCCCGGACACCGTCACGGCCGGCGTGTCCACCACGCTCTCGGCGTCGACGACCGCCGGGGCCACGTCGATCAGCGTGGCCGCGACGATCCCGGTCGGCTCCACCATCATGATCGACACCGGGACGAAGGTGGAGTACGCCACCACCGGCACCCCGTCCGGCTCCGGCCCGTACACGATCCCCATCGCCACCCCGACCACCGGCCTCACCTACGCCCACAACTCCGCCGTCGCCGTCGTCAGCCAGACGACCCACACGTTCAAGCAGTCCGCGACGCAGGCCAAGCCCACCTACAGCCTCACCGAGTCGAACGTCCTCGAAGCGTGGGGCTACCCCGGCTGCATGCTCTCCGACGTCACCCTGAAGGTCGACCCGAAGGGCATCGTCACCTGCGGCGCCAAGTACACCGGGTGGATCCCCACCATCCAGGCCGGCCCGTTCACGCCCGCCTTCAGCCAGCCCGCGCCGCTGCTGGGCTGGCAGTTCGCGATGACCAACGCGGGCGGCGCCTCGACCCGCGGCCTGTCCTACGACCTCACGCTGAAGCGGCCGATCGAGGCCATCCACGCCTCCAACGGCTCCCAGCAGCCTCGCGAGGTGTTCTCCGGGGTTCTGGACGCGGACATCGCGTACAAGGCGGTGTACGAGAACGACACCGACTACAACCTGTACCTGAACGCCATGCAGAACAACCCGACGACGATGTCCCTTGTGCAGCCCGTCGGTGCGGGCGTGGACGCGGCCGGCTCGTCGCTGACCCTGACGACGACGCAGGGCGGCTGGTCGAAGGGCAAGCCGGACCTCGGCGGCACGTATGTGACCGCGGAATTCGACGTCTCCGGCATCTACAACGCCACCGACTCCGGCTCCATCCAGGCCGTGCTGAAAAACTTCGTCAGCGCGGCGTATTGAGCCTCTGACCTGCACGTTTACTCCCCGGCCGTGTCCGCGCGTGAGGGCGTCGCGACACGGCCGGGGTCTACGCCCTCAACGCCCTCACCCCGCAAGGAGAAACCCCCCGTGAGCTACACCAACCCCTACGTCCTGCTGGAGTTCCCCGACCTCGGCGACGACGTCAGCGTCCTCATCAAAAACCCGCAACTGATGCCGCCCGACGCGCTCTCCCCGGAGGACGTCCCCCTCGACGACAAGGGCATGCCCGTCAACCCGCAGGACGGCCTCAACGCCTCCTACAAGGTCATGGCCGGACTCATCGTCGCCTGGAAGGTCTACGAGGTCTTCAACCCCGACGACGGCAGCCTCGACATCCACCCCGACGACGACCCCGCCGACGTCCTCGCCCGCCTCGGCGCGGGCACCCAGCAGCGCTTCGGGAAGGTCACCCCCGACGCCGTCGGCCGCCTCCCCATGGCCATCATCACCCGCATCATGGAAGAGGTGCAGCGCGTCACAAACCCTCAGTAGGGCCTGGCAGCCCCTACTACGAGGACGTCCTGGTCCCCGTCGAGTCCATCATCGAGGACACCTGGGGCGACGACACCGTGCCGGACGAGTGGGCCGACTTCCTGCTGATGCGGCGCATGCACTGGTCATGGGAACAACTGCAAGCCACCCCCGGGTATGTGCGCCGGTACACGCTCGACTTCCTCGGCATGATCGCCGCTCACGAGGAACGCGAGTCGGAGCGCGAACGGCGCAGGGCGGAGCGCCAGTCGAAAGCGGGGTGAGCGTCGTGACCGAACTGCGTCCCGGCGTCTTCACCGCGGGCTTCGCGAAACTCGCCACCGAAGGGGACGCCCGCACCCGCCTCGCCCTGGAACCGCTCGCCCTCGCCGTGGAGCGGCAGGCCCGCATCAACGCCTCCAACGGCCGCCACACCTACGGCACCAAAACCCCGGCCCGGGCGGGCGAGGGCCCGGCGGTCATCTCGGGAACGCTGAAGAGGTCGGTCGGCCACACGCCGATCGAGAAGGGCCTCGACGGCTGGTCCACGAAAGTCGGACCCCGGCTCGGCTTCACCCCGCCCTACGGGCGCAGCCCGACCCCGGCCGACCGGTACGGCTACTACCTCGAGACGGGCCTGCGCAACGGGGCCACCTATCCGTGGCTGAAGCCGGCCGCCGAGTTCGCCTGCAAAATCTCGGCCGTGACGATCTACAACAAGCTGTACGGGAGCGCCTGGGGCCGCGTCTTCTGACACCCCGCCGTACACCGTCACCACCCGTTTCCACGAAACCAGTCGAAGCGGGAGGTGCGCCTTGGCCAGCGAAGTCGGCGACCTGTACGTGGTCCTCCGCGCGGTGACGGAACCCTTCAAGGCCGGCATGAAGGGGGCCGCCGCCGAGGGCGAGGCCACCACCACCCGCATGGGCGGCGCGTTCCGCAAGCTCGCCGGGTTCGGCATGGTCGCCGGCGCGGCGACCATCGCGATCGGCGCCGCCTCGGTGAAGGCCGCGGCGAACTTCCAGGAGCACATGACCCGCCTGTACACGGCGGCCGGCCTGACGAACGAGCAGCTCCACAAGGTCGGCATGACCTCCGCGCAGCTCAACGAGCAGGTCCTGAAGCTGGGCACGCAGGTCGGGTTCACCGGCACCCAGATGGCGGAGGCCCTCTACCACCCGATCTCGGCCGGCCTCGATCTGAAGTCGGCGCTGGCGGTGGTGACGGAGTCCGCAAAGGAGGCGAAGATCTCCGGGGCGTCCCTGGAGGACACCACCTATTCGCTGTCGTCGGTGATGAAGGCATTCAACTTCCCTGCCACCTCGGCGAAGCAGACCATGGCGTCCCTGAACGCCATCGTCGGCCAGGGCGACATGCGCTTCCAGGACTTCAACGAGTCCATCAAGAACTGGGCCCCGACCGCGGCGCAGATGGGGATCTCCGTCAACTCGATGGGCTCCGGGCTCGCCTACCTCACCGACCGCGGCAACAGTGCGGAGGTCGCGGCGACGCGGCTGACGATGGGCATCTCGATGATGACCACGCCGTCGCAGAAGGCCACGAAGATGCTGACGGCGCTCGGTGTGGCGTCGACGGACGTGCATGCGTCGAGCTCGGCGATGCAGTCGGCGATGGAGAAGGCCGGCATCACGCAGAACCGGCTTGCCGCAGATCTGAAGAAGCCGGATGGCCTCTACGTCGCCCTCAACGACCTCAAGACGAGCCTGGAGAAGGCCGGGGTGTCGGGCACGGAGGCCGACAGCGTCCTGGCGAAGATCTTCGGTGGTGGCCGGTCCGACAAGGCGATCATGTCGCTGATGCAGAACCTCGACGGCCTGAAGACCAAGTTCGGGGACATCGAGAAGGCGTCGAAGGCGTCATCGTTCGACTCGGCCTGGGCCAAGACCCAGACGACGTTCCGCACCCAGCTGCAGCAGACCGAATCCGCCCTCGTCAACATGGGTATCCGGCTCGGCACGATGCTGCTGCCGTATGTGCAGACGTTCCTCGGCTGGATCCGTACCGGGGTGACGTGGCTGTCGCAGCACAAGGGCGCCGTGATCGCGCTGGCGGGCGCCCTGGGCACCACCCTGGTCGCGGCGATCATCGCGATCGGCACGGCCATGTACGCGGCCTTGGGACCGGAGATCGCGATCGCCGCGGCCATCATGGCCGTCGGCGCGGCCCTGGTGTACTGCTACAACCACTTCAAGACGTTCCGGACCATCGTCAACGACGTGGGCCACTTCCTCGGCACCGTCTTCAAACTCAACTGGATGATCATCGGGGCGGTCATCCACTGGTTCGTCAACAGCGTGCTCCCGCTGGTCAGGCAGGGCTTCCAGCTGCTGGTGTCCTGGTTCTCCGCACACAAGCAGGTCTTCGTCGCCGCCTGGAGCTCCATGGTCCACGGCGTCCAGGGCCTCGTGCAGTGGTTCAACGCCAACGTCGTGGTGTGGCTGAAGGCCCGGCTCGCGGACCTGTCGGCGTTCTGGAAGCAGCACGGCGCGCAGATCAAGCAGATCGCGAAGGGCGCCTTCGAGTTCATCGGCCTCGTCGCGAAGATCATGTGGAATGACACGCTGCACCCCCTGCTGGTGGCCATGGCGTCTGCGTGGAAGACCACGTGGGGGCTGTTCAAGGACACCGTGAAGCTCGCCTGGGCGGTCATCTCCGGCGTCATCAAATCGGCGATGCACCTGATCCTCAACGTCATCGCCGTCGCCCTCGACCTGGCAACCGGGAAATGGTCGAAGGCCTGGGCGGATCTGAAGCACCTGGCCGGCCAGTACCTGGCCGACACCGTCTCCCTGATCAAAAATGTGGGATCCCGGTTCGGGAGCCTTCTGTTGGACGCGGGCAGGAACCTGATCAGCGGCCTGATTAGCGGCATCAAGTCCCAGCTCGGCGGCCTGGGCTCCACGCTGTCCAGCATCGGCTCGTTCATCAAGGCCCACAAGGGGCCGCCGTCGTACGACAAGGTGATGCTGACCCCCGCCGGAAGCATGATCATGCAGGGGTTGATGGACGGCCTCAACAGCCGCCTCGACGACCTCGCGGTCACGAGTGCCGGCGTCGGCCAGACCCTGCAGGACTCGTTCGCGAAAAACCTCGGCATCGCCAGCCCGAGCAAGGTGTTCCGCTCCTTGGGCATCTACGTCAACGAGGGCCTCGTCGACGGCCTCACCGGGTCCATGGCGAAGGTCAAGGCGGCCACCCGCCGCATCGAATCCCTGCTCATGCAGACCTACAACAAGGTCGCCGACCTCAAGGGCCACAAGGGCGTCTCCAACAAGTGGGTGGCCTCCCACGAGAAGACCATCAAACACTTGGAGGCGTACGCCAAGAAGGAGGACAAGATCCTGCGCGGCCTGGCCGCGAAACGGGACGCCGTCGCCACCAAACTGAAGGCCGCCCAAAAGCACCTGAAAGACCTGCAGAAGGAATGGTCGGACGAGGTCAAGTCCGTCGCCGAGGGCGTCATGTCCGGCTTCTCCATCGTCACCGAAGCCCCCCAGGAGGGCTTCGCGCTGACCGCGCAGGACGTCGTCAACAAAATGCGCGACCAGATGCAGAAGGCCGTCCAGTTCGCGGCCCAGCTGCAGGCGCTGAAGAAGAAGGGCCTGAGCAGTGATCTGATCGCGCAGATCGCCGCATCCGGTGTCGACCAGGGCGGGGCGACCGCGGCCGCCCTCCAGGGCGCGACGAAGGACCAGATCAACCAGATCAACGCGGCGAACAAGGCGACGAAGGGCGCAGCCACCTCCGCGGGCAAAGCGGTCGCCGACAGCATGTACGGGGCAGGTCTCCACGCGGCGCAGGGCCTGGTGAAGGGCCTGAAGTCGCAGGAACACGCGATCGAACAGCAGATGCTGAAGATCGCCAAAGCGATGCAGAAGGCCATCAAGAAGGCCCTCGGCATCAAGTCCCCCTCCACCGTGTTCGCGGAGATCGGCACATGGATCCCCAAGGGCCTCGCCAAGGGCGTCGACGGCGGCGCACAGCACGCCACCGCGGCCATACACCGGCTGGCCGGATCGGTGGCCGGCGCGGGAAGCCGGGGCGGCGCCGGGATCGCCCTCGCCGGAGGCGGCCGGGGAGCGGTCGTGCACAACCACGTGCACCTCACGGTCGAGGGGCATGTCCTGACGGAGCGGAAACTCCGGGATCTGATCGAGCGGGAGATGCTCCGGCTCGGCGGCCGCAACTCGCAGACCTACGCCCCCTACAAGCGCTGACCCAGCCGAGTTCGAGGGCGCCACCGGGCGCCGGAAGGCAGGTGCCCGGTGGCGAAACTGTCCACGCTGATCGACGCGTTCACCGCGGCCACGATCAACACGGCCGTATGGAACGCGGCGTCCATCGGCCAGTACGCGCTGGACGCGGCGAACGATCTCGTCACCCTCAACGTCGGCACGACCAGCGGCACGTACTACAGTTTCGGCTCCGCCAGCGGCTACGACGCCACCGGCAGCAGCCTGTACGCGCAGGTGACGGTCGCGGCGAACGGCAACGGGCACGTCCAGACCAACCTGAAATTGGACGCGGGCGGCAACAACTCCGTCCTGGCGTCGGTGTCCTCGGGGGGCAGCTTCGCGTTCCAGGTGTTCACCGCGGGCACGCCGGCCACGACGACGCTGCCCGCCTATGATCCGCACGCCCACCGGTGGTGGCGGTTCCGCGAGATTGGCGGGTCGTTCGCGTTCGATACGGCCCCGGACGGCCTGAACTGGACGACGCTGGTCACGGCCGCCTACGGGTGGTCGGCGGCGTCGGTGGCCGTGTACTTCCAGACGGGCGCCAACGGCACCGAGGCGGCCGGGAATGTGGCCGCCATCCAGAACGTCAACACGCGTCTGGGTGGGGTCGCGAACCCGAACTGGCCGCTGGCCGAGGACGGCTGGGGTGCGGTCTGGAACGCCAACGGCGGCGACAGCCCGCTGGACCGGTATGTGGATGTCACGGACCGCACCCGCAGCAGCGTGACCGTGTCGCGGGGACGGCAGTACGAGCTGGACCAGGTCCGTGCCGGCGAGGCGAGCATGACGCTCGCCAACAAGGACGCCGTCCTGGACCCGACGAACACATCCGGCCCCTACGCGGGCCATATTCTGCCGTACCAGCCCTACCGGCGGCGTGCGCAGTGGCCCGCGACCCGTAACCGGCTCACGCAGGTGCAGGCCACCGGCGGGGATCTCGGCGGGGTTACGGCCGGCACGATCCCGCAGGGCGCCGGCGGTATCGATGTGTTCTCGTTCACCGACTCCACCGGCGGGAGTATCGTCGCCACCAGCGGCGCATGGCAGGGCGGCACGGTCTTCCAGTTTGCGGTACCGAACGCCACCGTCACGCACACGGCGATCTGTTTCACGGCGCAGCCCGCGGCGGAGCCCGGCATCACCTACACGGTGTCGATGTGGGTGCGGGACGTGACCGCATCAACGTCGCTGCAGGTGAATGCGTGGCTGGCGTTCACCAACGTCGGCGGGACGCAGACCACGACCCGGTCCTCGGCCGTCACCCTGACCGGGTCGACGACGGCGGGGTGGACGCAGGTCACGGTGTCGGCGACCGCCCCGGCGGACGCGGCACGCCTGTCGACGGGTGTGGAGACGGCCGCGACAGCGGGCGCCTTGTGCTCGGTGCAGGTGGACGGCTGGCAGTTCGAGACCGCCACCACGGCGTCCGCGTGGGCGTGCCCGGGCGTCTGGTTCCCGGTGTACGCGGGGTTCATGGAACGCTGGCCGTCCTCGTGGAGCATGTCGGGCACGTACGGGCTGGTCCAGCCGTCCGCCGTCGACGCGTTCTCCCTCCTCTCCCAGAAGCAGCTGTCCGACCCGCTCACGCAGGAGATCAACAGTCATTCGCCGCGGTTCGTGTACAAGCTCGACGACCCGTCCGGTTCCACGAGTGCCACGGACTGGACCGGTAACTATCCGGGCGCCCAGCTCGGGATCAGCAAGTACGGGGCCGGGTCGTGGGTGTGGGGCACGTCGATCACGTCGACGGATTCCGGTGGAACCTACACGGGCAGCTCCGGCACCGTCGCGACACTGAACAATGCCAGCCCTGGGCAGGCCGTCGTCGCGGCCGCAACGTTTCTGCGGCTGACGAGCGCAGGCATCGTCGGACCGGCCGACCCGGCGGTCTGGACGCGGGCGATCGCTTTCCGCTACACCGGGCCCGCCATCACGGCCGCCGCCTGCCTGTGGTCCTCCATGGACCAGCAGCGGGCGGGCGGCCAGCCCTCCGGCAGCCACATCTACCTGTACCTGGGCAGCGACGGGCACCCGGTGATGTCGATCCAGGGCCCCACCGGCGTCGGCGGCGCCTACGGGGCGGGCGGGGCAACGAACTGTGTGGACGGCGACTGGCATCTGCTGCTGGTCGGCTACAGCCAGACCACCCAGCAGGTCATGGTCTCCCAGGACGGTGCGGCCGCCGCGTTCTACACCTCCATCCCCACGACGTACACGCCGTCGGGGATCATCGCGGACAGTGTGGGCGCCTTCGTGGACGTGACGGTCGGCAACGGCACCACCTGGAACTTCAAGGGCGACATCAGTTTCGCTGCGGAGTTCCCGGTGCTGCTGACCTCGTCGGACATCACCAACCTGTATGCGGCGTGGAAGTCGTCGTGTGCGGGGGAGTCGACGAACGCCCGCTACGCACGCATCCTCAAATACGCCGGATACACGGGCCCGTCCACGCTGCAGACCGGCCTGACCACATCCATGGGGCCCGCGAACATCGACGGGCAGGACGCCGTCAGCGCGTTGCAGGCCGTCGTCGACACCGAGTCGGGCGAGCACTTCGTCGACCGCAGCGGATTCGTGCAGTTCAAGGCCCGCTCCGCCCGCTACAACGCCACCACCCCCACCTACATTTTCGGGGAGAACGCGGCGGCCGGCGAGTGGCCGTATGAAGACATCCAGCTCGACTTCGACTCCACGCACCTCTCCAACCAGGTCACCGTCACCCAGGAGTCCACAGGCCAGAACTTTTACGCCAACGACTCCACGTCGAACACGAACTACTTCCCCAGGACCATGACCAGGACGGTCAACAGCTCCTCGGCGGCCGAGTGCCAGGACGCCGCCGACTACCTGCTGTCCCGGTACAAGCAGCCCGCCCAGCGCGTCAGCTCCATCAAACTCCACCCGTCCGCGAACCCGGCGATGTGGCCCGTCTGCCTGTCCCTGGAACTCGGCACGCGGGTACGGGTGATGCGCCGCCCGCCCGGCGTGACGGCCAGCCAGATCGAATGCTTCGTCGAGAACATCGCCTGGGACTTCGGTGACGACGGTGAAGCGTTCGTGACGCTGCAGTGCAGCCCCGCCGACCTGACCCCGTACGGGATCTTCTCAGCGTGGCACACCACCCTGAACGCCTCGTACGCCTCCGGGGTGACGAGCATCGTCGTGAACGCCTCCGCCGACACCGTGAATCCGCTCGCCGCCCAGCTGGCGGCCGGGCAGTCGCTGGTTCTCGGGCAGAACACGGCGAACCAGGAGACCGTCACCGTCGCGGCGGTCGGCGCCACCAGCCCCGGCTGGACCACCGCCACCATCACCCTCGTCGCCGCGACCACGAAGGCGCACACGGCAGGCGACCTCGTGAACGAGCCCCTGCCGTCCGGGGTCACCGACCCCACCACCTACGACGCCGTCTCCAAGTTCGACTCGACCGCCTTCGCCTACTAGACCCCCCGGGCCCACGCGGGCCCCCTCACCCTCTGGAGGTGCCCGCGTGTCCCGCACCGTGCCATCGATCGCCACCGAATCACCCGGCAACTACGAGACCGCCGCCCTGTGGAACGCACAGGTCGGCGGCGTCATGCAGTGGATGCTCGGCTCCGGCGCCAACGGACTGCCCCGCTTCAGCGGCTACCAGGTCACCACACAGGCCCTCACCGACAACACATGGACAAGCCTCACCATCGACACCGAGGACTTCGACAGCGACGGCGGCCACTCCACCACCACCAACACCAGCCGCTACACCTGCCAGGTCGCCGGCACCTACCTGGTGACCGGAATCGCGGCATTCGCCGCCGGCACGGTCGGCAACCGGGCGGCCCGCCTGGCCCTGAACGGCACCTCCGTACGGGGCTCGTTCGTCAAGATGGGATCGGCGACAGCAACGCATTCCAGCGCCATCTCCACCACCCGGCACGTCGTGATGGCGGTGGGCGACTACGTCGAACTGCAGGGGCTGCAGACGTCAGGCGCGTCCCTCAACACCAACTCCGCCACCGATGTCGCATGTTCGCTGTCCCTTCAATGGGTCAGCGCCTGACCAGGAGGTCTGAATGAGCACGACCACGTCCACGGTCACCTACCGGTTCGGGTTCTACCTCCAGCGCGGCGATAACCTCGAAGACACCTTCTTCGACTTCACCAGCGCGTGCGGGATGGACGATGCGTCGGCGGGCGCCCTCGCCAACGCGATGAAGAACGTTTCGTGGCCTGCGGGAACCGTCGCGTCGGTCACGGTCGAGCGCACCGACGCCACCAACGTTCACTACGACGGGAATCTGAGCTCCACACCGCCCGCCTTCACCTGACGGCACCTCCGGCCGCCAAACCTCCCCTCAAGCCCTCCAGCCTGCTGGAGGGCTTTCGCACGCCCAGGAGCACCCTTGACCATCACCTTCCAGGGCGGCCGGCTTCCCGCCGAACCCGCCCGCCCGCACCTCACGTTCGGCGCCTACCTGAGACCCGAACTCCCGGCCCCGCCCGCCTCCGCGGACTGGCTCACGCCCGTCCCGGCCGACGACTGGGGAATGCTTGCGAACGACCGCTACGGCGACTGCACGTGCGCCGGCGTCGGCCACAAGCGGATCGGTGACGTGTACGTCAACCAGGGCACTGTCCTCAAGGTCACCGACAAGGACGTGCTGGCCCTCTACACGGCCGTCACGGGCTTCGACCCGAACGACCCGAACACCGACCAGGGCGCGGTGTGCCAGGACGTCCTGGACTACTGGCGCAAGCACGGCTTCCTCGGCGAGAAGATCGTCGCGTTCGCCAAGGTCGACATCTCCAGCCCGGCCCAGATCAAGCAGGCCATCACCCTGTTCGGGCAGATCTACTGCGGGTTCAACTTCCCCGACTCCGCGATGGACCAGTTCAATGCCGGGCAGTCGTGGGACGTCGTCAAGGGCGCCCGCATCGAGGGCGGCCACTGCGTCACCATCGGCGCCTACGACACGGTCGAACTGGAGTGCGTCACCTGGGGCCGCGTCCAGAAGCTGACCTGGGCGTTCTTCCGGAAGTACTTCGACGAGGCCTGGGTCATCGTCACCCCGGACATGATCGACCCGAAGACGGGCAAGGACATCGCCGGGTACGACCTGTATGCGCTCGGCCAGGGCTTCGCGTCGCTGACCGGCAAGACCAACCCGGTGCCGGCCCCGCAACCGAGCCCGGTGCCTTCCCCTCCTCCCGCGCCCACTCCTGCTCCGGATCCTCGCCTGGTTGAAGCGGCTGCTCTCGCCCGGCAGATCGACGGTCTGATGCAGGCGTGGGCGCTCGACAACCACGTAACGGGAGCCTGACCATGACCGACCTGTGGATGCCCGGCGCGGTCCGGCACTCGCTCGGCAACACCGGGGCGATGAACGGCGGCCCCGCGCGCGCCGTCTGGCACATCACCAGCAACGCCAAGGACTGGACGTTCAAGAACGAGCTGGGCTGGTTCACCGGCGGCGGCGCCGACGTCGCCCCCCACCTGCTGTGGGATCCGTTCACCGGCGAGATGGCCCAGATGTTCCCCGCCGACTCCCGCAGTCTGTCCCTGCAGAACGCGGGCACCGTCAAGACGAACCGCACCGGGAAGTACTGCATCCAGATCGAGGTCGTCTTCACCGAAGGCGAGACCGTCGGCGGGAAGAAGTACGCCACGGTGCGGGACACCCCCTGCAAGGGCCTCGACGCGATCGTGGCGTGGCTGCGCAGCCTCGGGATCGCCGACGCGTGGCCCGGCGGCGCGCCGACCGCGTTCGCCCGCGACACCGTCTCCCTCGACACCTGGACCAGGCTCGGCGGCCACTACGGCCACAACCAGATCCCCGGGAACTCCCACGTCGACCCGGGCCCGATGCCGGACCTGTTCGCGGCGCCCCCCGTCCCGGCCACGCCGTCGACGAAGCCGAAGGTATCCCTGGCGCACGTCGTCGCCGCGGCCCGCCAGGATCCGGCTGCGGCGCAGGGGCACGCCACGTACAAGGCGGACGTCCTCCTCGTTGAGAAGGCGCTGAAGGCTGAAGGCCTGCTCGCTGCCGGGTACGTGGACGGCTCCTTCGGTAGCCGCACCATCGCCGCATACAAGGCGTGGCAGAAGCGGCTGGGCTACAGCGGCACTGCGGCCGACGGCATCCCCGGGCGGGTCAGCCTCGCAAAGCTCGGCGACAAGCACGGCTTCCAGGTGGCTGCGTGATCCTCAACCTGACGCCGGACCCGATCCGGATCTACGCCGATGACCGGCCCGACGGCATCGACGACCTCGAGCCCGGGCTGCGGCTGGTCATCGAGCCGGAGGACACCCCGGCCCGCCTCAGCATGGTCCCGGCCGGACGCCCGCACGCCGAGCTCCGTGACGGTGTCCCCGTCGAGACGATCGAGTACGGGCACGCCTACGGCCTCCCCGACATGCATGACGGGATCTCCTACGTGGTCTCCCTGCCGGTCGCGCTCGCCTTGACCCCGCACCGCTGCGACCTCCTCGTCCCTTACCGCGAGGTGCGTAACGCCTCCGGCACTGTCATCGGCTGCCGTCAACTCGCGCAGCCCGTCTGAGAATCGAGAACCCTCATGAAGATCTTCGGTAGAGAGCCGATCTACATCCTGGCCTTCCTGTCGGTCGGCCTGAAGCTGGCCGCGGCCTACGGGCTCGACGTGTCGGCCAGCCAGCAGGGCGCCATCATGGCCGTCCTCTCCCTGATCGTCGCCGTCGTCACCGCCATCGTCCTGCACACCGGTGCGGCCGGCGCGGCCATCGTGAACCTCGCCCAGGGTGTCCTCGCCCTGTTCCTGGCCTTCGGCCTGCACATGAGCGCTCAGACGCAGTCGCTGTGGATGCTCGCCGTCGAGGGCGGCGTCGCCCTGGTGCTGCACCGCGAGGTGACCGCACCGGTTCCGCAACTGGCCATCGAGCAGTCCAGCCCCATCAAGGCCGGCCCGGTGGGCGTCTGAGCATGCCGCCCGCGGCGGCCGATTTACCGCGGCCGCCGCGTAGTGGTGACTGACGATGTCCCCGACTCCCCCCACCGGAGCACGTCATGGCCGATGAGCCGACCAATGGGGAGCTGTGGCGGCTCATCGAGACCATGCGCAGCGACGTCCGCGACGACATGGCGCAGATCCACGGCCACCTCGGCCGGCTCGTCTCGAGCGAGGTCTACACCGTTGAGAAAGCGGCCCTGGTCAAGGACATCTCTGATCTCGAGAAGACGGTGCAGCAGCTGTCCGACAAGCACGACCGCGATATGACGGCCGTGCAGACCCAGCGCGCTCAGGACGCCGAGAAGCTCACCAACACCCGGCGCTGGCTGGTCGGGGCGGTCATCTCCCTGCTCGGGATCCTCGTCCCCGTCATCCTCTTCATGGCAGGAGGGAAGAGTTGACTGCCCCCCCGAGGCCTGGCAGCCGGGTGGAAGCACGCAAGCGACGCCACCGCGGCAACCTGATTGCCGCCGCGGCGATGATCCTCGCCGCGGGCGCGCTGGCGGCCGTCGTCACCGGCTTCCTCGTCATGGCGCAGGAGTTGGACAACGCGCACCGTGATGTCGCCCTGCTTACCCAGCAGGTAGAGAACATGGGCGGCACCCCCATCGCCGGCCCCCGCGGGGAGGCAGGCGCGGCCGGCCTGATCGGCCCCTCCGGCTCCCCCGGCCCGTCGGGCGCGTCCGGCAAGCCGGGCAAGGATGCCCCGACCCTCACGCCCAGCCCGGGGCCCACAGGCCCGGTCGGCCCGTCGGGGGCACCCGGCGCCGACTCCACCGTGCCGGGACCGTCCGGTGCGGCCGGGCAGGACGGGGCGTCCGGGGCCCCCGGCAAGGACGGCAGCAACGGGGCGCCGCCGTCGTCGTGGACGTACACCGACCAGGACGGCAACACCTACGAATGCACGCCGGTCGACAACTTCGACCCGGACAACCCCCGCTACCGCTGCATGCAGACGTCCACCGTGTCCCCGGATCCGTCGCCGACGCCGTCTCCCAGCGACCAGCCGTCCCCGTCCACTACGCCGACGCCGCTGCTGCCGCTCGGCCTGAGCCGCCGCAACTGACCGGCCCCCACGATGCCCCTGCCGCCTTCGGGCGGTGGGGGCCTTTCGTCATGCCCGGACGGGGGAGGGGGAACACCGGTGCCGGTTCCGCGCCAGCATGGGGCATGGCCAACATGCCTGCACGCAGCATCGCCAGCCGTAAGGGAGCGGCCGTGAACTCTCCGAAGCCGGGTGCGAACCTGCCGAAGACCAGGCGGGGTCACCGCCGGTACGTCAACGCCACCAGCGAACTCCTCCTGCGGGACTGCTTCCCGGGGATGATCCCGGCTCTCGTCATCGCGGACGCGCTGCGCGAGAAGGCCATCCGTGAGGGGCGTCTCAAGGCCAGACCGAGGCAACGGACGGAACGGCGATGACGGACGCAGAACAGGAGAACATCCTGTGCCACCTCTACAAGGTCCTGCACAGCGACATGCCGTCATGCGGCTGCGGTGACCCGGAGGCCGCCGACCGGCTCGTCATCGGCCTGCTGGCCGTGTTCGCGGACGGGCAACCCGGCCGCGCCCAGCGGGTGCAGGAGCTGATCGGCGGCACGGACGGTGCACAGCAGATCGTCCTCGCCTCCCTCGACCACGCCGGACTCATCGATCACGGCAGCAGTGTGTGGGGCTCCTGGCTCACCGATCGCGGCAAGTGGGTCCGGTGGGCCGTCGACCAGGTCGGCGGCGTTGACGGGCTGGACGAGAAGCTCGACGAGGTCGGTTTCCCGCACGAGTGGGACCCGAAGACCAAGGACATGCAGCCGTGCACGGACGACTGCTGGCGCGTACCCCAGGAGAGTGCGACGTGACGGACTACTGGGCCGGGGCCCTGTTCGGGTTCTGTGTGGGCATGCTCGTCTGCGCGACGGCATTCGTGGCGGGGAGACAGCGGTGAGCGCTTTAACTGGTCGGTGGGAGCGGGTCGTGGACTGGCTGTTCCTCACCCGCTCAGGGGCGGTCTGCTGGTGGACCACTCAGGGCGCGGCCGTGTTCGGGCTCACGCTCTTCCTCCAGCATCTGGGGTGGCACGGGTAACGACGGTGCCCCGACCTAGGAGGTCGGGGCACCGTTCTACGTTCTGGTCAGCCCTCAGCTTCGGTCGACTCCCGGTCCATCTTGGCGGCCTCCTCCCAGGTGAGAGCGAACTGAAAGTACGCAGCGCGCGGGTCACCGGAAAGCACCTTGTCCAACTCCCGCTGTGTCCGTTCCCGGGCCTGCTGGGCGGCTTCCTCGGCCCGCCAGTCGAGGATCTCCTCCGGCGTGGCGTCCACGATGACGAAAGCGTCGACGACGCTGGAGAACACAGCGAGCCGACCGTCCGGCTGCTTGATGATCTGCTGCCCCACAGTCGCGCTCCTTACTGCTCAGCTGGTTCGCGGACGGTCACGGACTGGACGGGCCCGTACCGCTGACGCAACGCCTCCAACGTGACCTCGAGGGCCTCGGCCATCGCCGTACGCACCCCGCGCACACTGGACGTGGCGAGCTCGGCGGCCAGGGCCTCTTCCTCCCGCTGCTTCCGCATGCGGTCCTGATGCAGCTCCTTGAGCCGGGCCAGCTTCTCCTCGAGCGTCTCGTCCATCAGGCGTTCACCGTCGCGGGCGGAACGAAGTCCTCGTGCCGGGTGCCGCCCGCGCGCAGCACGTTGAGGAAGATGGCGGCGCCGGAGTGGTAGGTGAGGGTGGCGCCGTAGCGGACAGCGCCGGCGCGGTCCCGGTCCTGGAACAGGGTGACTTGCTGCACCTCGTCGGCGGCCACACTCACGGCCAGGGCGGCGAGGTACTTCTCGAACACGGCGACGTCCAGGGTGCCGCCCTCGGCCGGGTCCGGGACGTCG